>NZ_MULM01000177.1:0-136522 GCF_002029345.1 Pseudomonas sp. VI4.1 | reverse complement strand
GTGCCGCCCCCCAATTATGCGGTCAACACTCTGTAGGAGCCGGCTTGCCGGCGAAGGCGCCCTCGAAATCGACTACAGACTCAGGGCCCGATTCGAGGCCTTGATGAACTCCTGCTTCAGCGCTTCAAAGCTGTGCACCGCCGGGAACTGTGGAAACTCGCGAATCACATTGTCCGGCGCATGGAACAGAATCCCTGCATCCGCCTCGCCCAGCATCGTGGTGTCGTTGTAGGAATCCCCCGCCGCAATCACCCGATAGTAGAGGCTTTTGAAGGCCAATACCGACTGGCGCTTGGGATCGCGCTGACGCAACTGATAGCTCGTCACCCGACCGGAGTCATCCGTGATCAGGCGATGGCAAAGCAGGGTCGGGAAGCCCAGTTGACGCATCAGCGGCTGGGAGAATTCGTAGAAGGTGTCCGACAGAATCACCACCTGAAACCGCTCACGCAGCCAGTCGACGAACTCGACGGCACCGTCCAGCGGCTTGAGCGTGGCGATCACTTCCTGGATGTCGGACAGCTTCAGGCCGTGCTCATCGAGGATCCGCAGGCGCTGCTTCATCAAAACGTCGTAGTCGGGGATGTCCCGGGTGGTGGCCCTGAGGGAGTCGATCCCGGTTTTTTCGGCAAAGGCGATCCAGATTTCCGGGACCAGCACACCTTCAAGATCCAGACAGGCAATTTCCACGAGACACTCCCATTTGTATTGATTATTGAGTCGAGCGAGCAAAAAGACTGCCGAACTCTAGCGACTCGGGCGGGCCTGCGCAACGCAGAGGGCGCACCAGCCGCTGCAGGATTTTGTTACCATTAGCCCCATATAGAGCGCCCAGCGCCACCGACCTGTAGGAAGCCGCCCTGATGAGCCCATCGTTCGATGTCGTGGAACTCGCCACGACCTATGCCAACAAATCCGCCCAGGACATCCTGAAACTCGCGTTCGCCGAGTTCGGCGATGACCTGTGGATATCTTTCAGCGGCGCCGAAGACGTGGTGCTGGTGGACATGGCCTGGAAGCTGAACAAAAACGTCAAGGTATTCAGCCTCGACACCGGCCGCCTGCACCCCGAGACCTACCGTTTCATCGATCAGGTGCGCGAGCACTACCAGATCGAGATCGAGCTGGTGTCACCGGACTACACGAAACTTGAACCCTTCGTGAAGGAAAAAGGCCTGTTCAGTTTCTATAAGGACGGCCATGGCGAATGCTGCGGCATCCGCAAGATCGAGCCGCTGCGTCGCAAGTTGTCCGGCGTGACGGCCTGGGCCACCGGCCAGCGTCGGGACCAGAGCCCGGGCACCCGCAGCGCCGTCGCGGTGATGGAAATCGACACCGCGTTTTCGACGCCGGAACGCACCCTGTACAAATTCAACCCGTTGGCACAGATGACCAGCGAAGAGATCTGGGGTTACATCCGCATGCTCGAGCTGCCGTACAACAGCCTGCACGAACGCGGCTTCATCAGCATTGGCTGCGAACCTTGCACCCGTCCGGTGCTGCCGAACCAGCACGAGCGTGAAGGCCGCTGGTGGTGGGAAGAAGCGACGCAGAAAGAATGCGGGCTGCATGCGGGGAATATCATCAGCAAGTCCAAGGCGTAATTCCTCGGCTTGATGCAATCCCCTGCAGGAGCGAGCTTGCTCCGGGCGGCGTTCCGACGATGAACCTGAGGAAGCAGCGGGGGTGTCAGGCTTGCCGCGTTATCGTTGACGACCATCGCGGGCAAGCCCGCTCCTACAGGTTCTGTGATGAGCCTGAAAAATGTGTACACACGAATGTCACCATAGGTGCCATTTGTGTGTGCACTTTTAGTTTCAACGCCCCAAAAAGTTACATCCTCCTTGCCTGACTTTCCCAGCGACCTTTCTCCCCAAACCCCGCCAATAAATAAATACCTGTTCGATCGGTCAATTTATATTTATTTATTTTCAGTTACTTAGCCAAACCAGATAACAAAACGGAATTAGCGCCCCAGTTGTTAGCTCGGCAACTGGCATAGATCTGGCTTTAGTGCATACATGTTTTGTATACAATCACAGCAAAACATAAACACACTTTAGATCCGCAAGCCTGAAGCGCCCTATCCCGTACAGGCTGCAGATGCCCCGTAATCAATGATGCTTACTGCCCGCGACGAAGATTTGTCGAGCCTTCGCTCATGCACAGTCATCGCGGCGCCAAGCTTCAGGAGCCTGCCGGAATGCGTACTAGCCTCTCCAATAACAACATCGCGCTGGATCTGCCCTCCTCTTACCCCGAACCCGCCACCCTCGATCAAAAGTTTCAAGCACCTGTAGTACTCAGCCCACGCCTGCACAACAAAGACCTCGCACCGACCAAGGCCGAAGGTCGGCGCTGGGGCCGCTACAGCATCTTTGCCCTGTGGACCAACGACGTTCACAACATCGCCAACTACTCCTTCGCCATCGGCCTGTATGCCTTGGGCCTGGGTGGCTGGCAGATTCTGCTGTCCCTGGGTATCGGTGCGGCACTGGTGTACGGCTTCATGAACCTGTCCGGTTACATGGGCCAGAAAACCGGCGTGCCGTTCCCGGTCATCAGCCGGATCAGTTTCGGTATTCACGGGGCGCAGATTCCTGCATTGATCCGCGCCATCATCGCCATCGCCTGGTTCGGGATTCAGACGTACCTGGCGTCCGTGGTCCTGCGCGTGCTGCTGACGGCGGTGCATCCCGGGTTTGCCGACTACGACCACGATTCGATTCTTGGCTTGTCGAGCCTGGGCTGGATATGTTTCGTGGCGATCTGGTTAGTACAACTGGCGATCCTCGCCTATGGCATGGAGATGGTGCGGCGCTACGAGGCATTTGCCGGACCGGTGATTTTGCTGACCGTCGCCTCTCTCGCCGGGTGGATGTACTTCCAGGCCGACGCAACCATCGCCTGGTCGATCCGCGAACCGCTGACCGGCGGCGAGATGTGGCGCAACATCTTTGCCGGCGGTGCACTGTGGCTGTCGATCTACGGCACGCTGATTCTGAATTTCTGTGACTTCGCCCGCTCTTCGCCGTGCCGCAAGACAATCAAGGTCGGCAATTTCTGGGGCTTGCCGGTGAATATCCTGGTGTTTGCCAGCATCACCGTCCTGCTCTGCGGTGCGCAATTCCAGATCAATGGCCGGATCATCGAAAGCCCGACCGAAATCATCGCCTCGATTCCCAACACTTTCTTCCTGGTGCTCGGCTGCCTGGCTTTCCTGATCGTGACCGTAGCGGTGAACATCATGGCCAACTTTGTCGCCCCGGCGTTCGTGCTCAGCAACCTGGCGCCCAAATACCTGACGTTCCGTCGCGCCGGGCTGATCAGTGCGACCATTGCCGTGCTGATCCTGCCCTGGAACCTCTACAACAGTCCGCTGGTGATCGTGTATTTCCTGTCCGGCCTCGGCGCCTTGCTCGGCCCGTTGTACGGGGTGATCATGGTCGACTACTGGCTTGTACGAAAAGCACAGGTCAATGTGCCGCAGCTGTACAGTGAAGATCCCAACGGCGCTTATTACTACAGCCGCGGGGTCAATCTGCGTGCCGTGGCGGCGTTCATTCCTGCAGCGCTGATCGCCATCGTCCTGGCGCTGGTGCCGGGTTTCCACAGCGTATCGCCCTTCTCCTGGCTGATTGGCGCGGGTATCGCCGCCATGCTCTACCTGATCATCACCAAACGGCAGCCGCACTACGCCGACGTCAGCGGCGAATCCATCGCGGTCGACAACGCCAGTCATTAATCCCGTGACGGCCCGGCGCTGCCGGGCCGCAGAACCATCCGTCATAAGGACTTTCCATGCGCATTCTCGTGGTCAACGTCAACACCACCGAATCCATCACCCAAGCGATCGCCCGCTCGGCGCAGTCCGTGGCCGCGCCCGGCACCGAAATCATCGGCCTGACGCCCTACTTCGGCGCCGAGTCCATCGAAGGCAACTTTGAAAGCTACCTGGCCGCCATCGCTGTGATGGATCGGGTACTGGCCTACGACCAGCCTTTCGACGCAGTGATCCAGGCCGGTTACGGCGAGCACGGTCGCGAGGGGTTACAGGAATTGCTCAACGTGCCGGTGGTGGATATCACCGATGCGGCCGCCAGCACCGCGATGTTCCTGGGCCATGCCTATTCGGTGGTCACGACGCTGGACCGCACCGTGCCGCTGATCGAGGATCGTCTCAAGCTGTCGGGGCTCTGGGACCGCTGTGCGTCAGTGCGCGCCAGTGGCTTGGCCGTGCTGGAGCTGGAGTCCGATCCAGAGCGCGCGCTGGAGGCCATTGTCCGTCAGGCGGAACTGGCGGTGCTTGAGGACAAGGCCGAGGTGATTTGCCTGGGATGCGGCGGCATGGCCGGGCTGGACGAGCAGATTCGTCAGCGTACGGGGGTGCCGGTGGTGGATGGCGTGACGGCGGCGGTGACGATTGCCGAATCGTTGGTGCGGCTGGGGCTGTCGACGTCGAAGGTGCGGACTTATGCGACACCGCGGCCGAAGAAAATTGTCGGTTGGCCGGGGCGGTTTGGCCGATAAACCGCGTTATCGTTCTTCGCGGGCAAGCCACGCTCCCACAGGGTTTTGTGTCGTTTACATGACCGTGGCAAGACACAAACCCTGTGGGAGCGGGCTTGCTCGCGATGGCCACACCTCGGTCCAGAGTCAGGCTCAAATCGCACTGAACCGCTGCCCCAACCCCCGCTCCGCAAACTGCTCGATAATGAAATCGACAAACGCCCGGGTCTTGCCCGGCAGCAGTTTGTGCTCAGCGTAATAGATAGAAATGTTGCCATCGTCGACATACCACTGCGGCAACACCCGCTGCAGAGTCCCGGCCTCCAGATAACCCACAGCGAACGGCATGCTCACCAGCGCGATGCCCAGGCCCTGGGCTGCAGTGGCGCAGGCAGCCTCGGAATCACTCATGGTCATCCGCGCCTTGAGCGTCAACGGACTGTGTTGTTGGGTGCGACTGGTCAACTGCCAGGAGCGCACGCGACCGGTTTGCGGCGATCGAATCAGGATCCCGTCATGATGCTGGAGATCATCGGGCTCGACGATAGCTCCACGCTGCGCCAGGTAGTCGCCTGACGCCACCAGCACCCGATGCGCCGGCGTCAGCTTGCGCGCCACCACGCCCTGAGGCAGTTCGAATCCCCCGCCAATGGCCGCGTCGAAGCCCTGGCGATCAGGTCGACTTGCCCGGTTATCGAAATGCCAGTCCGGGTTGATGGCCGGAAACCGTCGCAGAAACTCTCCGAGCAACGGCACGATGTACAAGCGTCCGAACACGGTGCCCATGCTGACTTTTAATGTGCCCGCCGGTCGACCTTCGGCGCTGGCCAGGTTGGCCACGGCATTCTGGATCGTCAGCAGGCTGGCGCTGACCTCGCCGAGAAACAGATGACCGGCTTCGGTCAATGTCAGGCTGCGGGTGCTGCGCTGGAACAGCCGCACCCCCAATCGAGCCTCGAGCTTGGCCACGCTCTTGCCCACCGCCGCCGGGGTCAGGCTCAAGCGCCGCGCGGCCTCGGCAAAGCTGCCGACCTCGGCGCTGCGCACGAAGCATTCGATACTGCTGAAGGTTTCCATAACAGCCACTATAAACTTCTGGTTTACACAGACTATCGCAATTACCGTCTACACAGCCGGTAATCCTGAATCGATACTAGGCTCCATCAACCGAGACACCTCGCCTCGGGACTTGGAGATCGATATGACTACTCACAACCTCAGCGGCAAAGTGGCGTTGATTCAAGGCGGTTCCCGCGGTATCGGCGCAGCCATCGTCAAACGCCTGGCCGCTGAAGGCGCGACGGTCGCCTTCACCTACGTCAGCTCGACGGCCAAGGCCGAAGAATTGCAGGACAGCATCACCGCCAAGGGTGGCAAGGCCTTGGCCATCAAGGCTGACAGTGCCGACGCCGAAGCCATTCGCAACGCCGTCGCCGCCACGGTCGAAGCCTTCGGTCGCCTGGACATCCTGGTCAACAACGCGGGTGTATTGGCGGTCGCACCGCTGGAAGACTTCACACTCGAAGACTTCGACCAGACCCTGGCGATCAACGTGCGCAGCGTATTCATCGCCACCCAGGCCGCCGCACGGCACATGACCGAAGGCGGTCGCATCATCAACATCGGCAGCACCAACGCCGAGCGCATGCCCTTTGCTGGCGGCGGGCCATACGCCATGAGCAAATCGGCGCTGGTCGGCCTGACCAAAGGCCTGTCTCGCGATCTTGGCCCACGGGGCATCACCATCAACAACGTGCAACCCGGTCCCGTCGACACCGACATGAACCCGGCCAGCGGCGACTTCGCCGAGAGCCTGATACCGTTGATGGCGGTAGGCCGTTATGGCCAAGTGGAAGAAATCGCCAGTTTCGTCGCCTACCTGGTGGGCCCCGAGGCCGGCTACATCACCGGGGCCAGCCTGACCATCGACGGTGGTTTCGGCGCCTGACACCGCTCAGTCAACCGCAGCCCTCTGTAGGAGACCGGCTTGCCGGCGAAGGCAATCTGTCAGTCGACATCAATGTTGACTAACACTCCGTCTTCGCCAGCAAGCCGGTCTCGCTCCTACATTTCCCCCATCAAGCCCAGTCGAGATGCGGCAAACCACAGGCACTCGGATTGAACGCCTTCAGCGTACGAAGAATGCCATCGGCGTGTGCGTACTTTTCGTCGGCCATTGCCGCATCCGGAATCGCAATCGCCGTCATCCCTGCCGCTTTGGCCGCCGTGACACCAAACGGCGAATCTTCGAACACCAGGCAGTCCCCGGGCAATACACCCAGGCGGCGCGCAGCGGTGAGGAAAATATCCGGTGCCGGTTTGGCCGCGCCGACTTCCGGATCGTCAGCGGTGACGATGAAGTCGAACAATGCAAACCAGTCTTGGTGCAAGGTGGTTTTCTGGCCAAACGACTGACGCGAGGAACTGGTGCCCACTGCGATCGGAATGTTGTTGGCCTTCAGATGCCGAACCAGTTCCTGGGCGCCCGGCATCGCCAGCGCCGCTGGAAAACGCTCGCGCATCAGCGGTTCACGGATCTGCAGAAACTCTTCGGCCGTAATCGGCAGGTCCAGCGCCTCGACCACATACCGCGCCAGATCACCCGCGCCACGGCCGATGATGTTCTGTTTGACGCTCCAGTCGAAGGTCCGCCCGTAACGCCCGGCAATGATGGAGGTGACTTCGGTGTAGATGCCCTCGGTGTCCAGCAGCAAGCCGTCCATATCGAAAATCACGGCCTTTATCGGGCCGAATTCATTCAGCGCTGCATTCATCGCATCTGATCCGTTTTCAATGACATCCCGGAGAATCAGGCAACGCCCGGTCCGTGATTGATTAAAGGGTTCAGCAGCATAACGAGCGCGGCCGGCATAGAGCAACGGCAACATGCCCGACGAATGCAAAAACCTGTGCTGGAGGATGACCGCGATTCAGCGATCACTCACCCGACAACACGCCGGCCACCGTCGAGGCTGTCAATTTTGACCTGATCAAGGTGCGACTCCTTTAAAAGTTGCTCACCTGATTTCTGGCAGCCTGCGCGTTTTAACGGTGCCGCTTGATTGACCGGCGGCGAGGACGTGCGTCAACTCGGCTCGTTGGAGCCGTCGTTACCGGCAATGTCCGGATCATCAGGTGCAGCTTCGACATCAGTGTCAGTGCGCCGCACATCATCGTTGGGCACTTGTTCCACGCCCGCGTCGTCATCCGGCGGGCGCTGGTCGCGGGGAAGCGGGTCGGTTGGAGAAGGCAGCGGGTATTCAGGCGTGTCGTCGATATCGGAATCTTTGGGGTCAGCGTTCATGAAACACCTCTCAGGGGGCCTGAAACACCTCTCAGGGGGCCTGAAACCAGGTCCTGAACTTTAGATGACAGAACATCGGCCACCGTTCGATCAGGCGGACGACCGGTCAGCCGGGTCACCGGAGCCGGATCATTGTTCGTCTTCGTCTTCATCCTCTTCTTCATATTCAGTATTGCCCACGTCGCCGGCGTCATCGGAATCGTTGAGCGGCACCGTCGCGTCATCCATCAGGGAGCCAGGGTCTTCATTGCCGGGATCGTTGATGAACGGGAGCCCGCTTGGGCCTTTTTCTTCCTTGCCTTCGGTTTCAGGCGTCATGGCAGTCCTCGCAACAATCAGGGAGTGTATGAAGTTCGAGGCGGCCGCCAGACAATCGTTCCGCTACAGGGCCACAGATACGACAAACCCGGCGCCAGGCCGGGTTTGCGCGTTGATTGCGGGTCGAATCAGTGATTTTTGTTCTTGTTCCTGTGCTTATTCTTGTGCTTGTGCTTATGGCCGTTGCCGGAATGGGAACTGCCGCTGTCGGTCCCCAGGTTATTACCCACCGCACCACCCGCCGCACCGCCCAGGCCTGCGCCGATGGTCGAGCCGGTCGAACCACCGAGACTGTTACCAATTACCGAGCCGCCAGCCGAGCCCAAACCGCCGCCAATGGCCGCTTCGGTCCGACTGCCTTTGGGGGCACCTACCGCACTGCCTGCCGCGCCGCCGACGCCGGCACCAATCGCCGCCCCCGTGCTGCCGCCCATTTGCTGGCCGACCACGTTACCCAGCGCACCGCCAATACCACCACCTACGGCAGCCGTGCCGTCACCGGCAGCCATTGCTCCTTGAGCGACTAAAAGTCCCAGAACGACTGTGGACAATGTCAAACGCATGATATGAACCTCTGATTCCGTATCGGGGGGGGAAGAACGCACTACGGATGGGCGAGAGTCTAGCACCCGCGCCCGCTGAATCCGGTCAGCGATAAATGTTGGACCGCTGGCGAATCGAAGAGTAAGGGCACAGAAACATCCAGATACTAAAAGCCCGGCATTCAAGCCGGGCTCAGAAGCGATCGCGCAGGATCAGTGACGCTTGTGACCCTTGGCCAGGTTGCTGCCCACGCCGCCGCCCAATGCACCGCCCAGGCCCGCGCCGATGGTCGAACCGGTCTTGCCGCCCAGGCTGTTGCCGATCACCGAACCGCCCGCCGCGCCGACACCACCGCCAATGGCGGCCTTGGTCCGGCTGCCTTTGCGTGCGGCCACCGCACTGCCCGCTGCGCCGGCCACACCGGCACCAATCGCCGCGCCGGTGCTGCCGCCCATGTTCTGGCCGACCACATTACCCAGCGCACCACCCAGGCCGCCACCCAGCGCGGCAGTGCCATCGCCGGCCGCCATTGCACCTTGAGCAACCAAAAGTCCCAGAACCAGAGCAGGCAGAGTCAAACGCATAACGAGAACCTCAAAAAAGGGGGAACCGAAAGGTCGGTCATTGAATACTTTTGAGGAGGCAACGACCCGGATAAACGGTCACAACCTCACTATCAGCGACGGTTTGACAGCGTTTTCGGGAAAGGTTTTATGACAGGCAAAAAAAAGCCCGCTGGGGAAACGGGCTGGAGTATTGCTTTCTAACGGATGAGCTGAGACTACGTCGATGGGTGTGAAAAGTTTGTGAAAGATTTCGTGGAAAACACTTTCCGGCAATTATTTATCCGACGCCTGAAAAACCCCGCTCGATGACGGGGTTGGCGGGTGCGTTACTTCCTGGACAGTGCCGCTACCTTGGGTAAAAATTTCGCCTTCGGCCCAGGGCGCGCCATGGATTTCATCTTGTCGTTGCGGGTCTGGTCTTCGCCGAAGCCCGCGACATAATCGATCTGCCCACATCGCACGCAGTTGTTGATCGGAAACTCTGCGCCGTCGTCTTCGATATACGGATCAGCCATATCTTCGCCCCTCTCAAAAACGGGATCGACACCGGCAAGCCCTTTTGCCTGATAAATATCGATCGCCAAGGCGTTTCAGACTAGCCGGTCATTACTGGACTTGTAATTCAGATCACCCCGTCCCCGACGAATGGCCGGCGCAAACTCGCTTCAGCTTGACCGCCGTGCCGGTCACAAATACCACCACCATCACGCCCTTCCCGGCCGGCATGATGATCTCGTCATCCAGTCCCGCCACCGCATCCGCCTGCAGCGCCCGCGCGAAAAAAAGCCCAGCATTTGGCTGGGCTTGGAAATTCTCAACGTTAATCTTCAGGGGTGTTTTTCCGCTGAAGAACTCGCCCTTTTGATCGCTTCTGCCTTCTCAATAACATCCCGTTGAGAAGCAATGGCTTTGCTGATCACAGTGTTATAGACATCCCGCCTGGTATCAGCAGATGCCTTCGTGAAGAAGTCGGTCAAGGGACTGGATGCCCCGTCGTTAGCTACGCTCATACACTTGAACTCCGGATAAAAGCTCTACAAGCTCGAATTGATCATAGGGGTCGGGAATCAGAGCGTCAATCTGCTCCACGCTGACACCCCGTTCAAAAAATGAAGCCGTACCATCGTTATTCTTGATAATCAGGTCCACGTAAAATCGTTCGCCGTAACATCTCCGAAGCTCGACTACATTCCTCCTCGCGGCAAGATACTGCGCGACAAAAGTATCCAATGGGATGTTGCGTCCTTCCGTAATCTCTCTGGCTTGAACAAACTGCCAAGCAAGCCTCGGCTCCTGATAAACGTAAATAACCTGTGCAATTCGTTGGCTAGCCAAAACTCTACTTATGTTTCGCTTCGCAACGTCGATGCTCGCTAGCGTTCCATCGAGCAGAAACGAAATCCGCTTTTCAAAGACCCTGTCCAAAACGCGTTCCAGTATTTTCGTCACGGCGCGGTGATACAGATAAGAATTTTCACCTGAGTACCCCGGAATCAAGCATCTATAGTCATCAGGATCAATTCGTAAGATTTTCTTTGCCGTACACCCCGCAACACCCTGCTCAAGCATCTCCACCAAACCTTTTGATATCTCGGTTTTCCCTGCCCCTGGCGAGCCAGCCATGAACACGGTCAGTGGAGACGCTTCCGAAGGAAATGCATCGGTATCAGCAATTGTCCTCGCTAACCTCGCGCGGTTTGTTTTGGCGAACTCAAACGCCTCCTCTTCTACGGCTTTTTCTTCGGGAGTCATTTTCAGTGCTCGGTTCATTCGCAGTTTCAGCGTGTTCCCGGCCGTCTAGCAGTGGACTTGACTATCAGTCTTCCCGGATATCTTGAGTGTCAGTGCTTTGAGCATGAACCAAAGAAGGGATGAAGAAATAGTCGGCGGGACACTTAAACTGACCTGCAAACGGCGACAATGAAAGCCAGCACATTCCGAATAGCATGTAGGAATCGGCTACAGCATGCAGAACCTACAAATGGATTTACGGCAGTGACCGGTAAACAACTTGCCCAACAGCGGTCTGTCGCTTGGCACGCATCCCCCGTCAATGCAACCTGGACAGATACTGAGCCAACGCTTCAAACGCCGGCAACGTCACCGGATCATTGGCCGAATTAGCGGCAACCGGATGGGACGCATAACGAACGATCACCATCTCGGCCTTCGGGTCGACATATATACGCTGCCCATGCACTCCCCGCGCCATGAAGGCGCCGCCTTCCTTGTTCGTCACCCACCACATCGAGCGGTAGCTCCAGCCCTTGAGCAAGTCATAACCGGCCTTGGCAAATGCCTGCTTGTCGCTGCCATGGCGGATGTCGTCCACCACCGCTTTGGGCACGATCTGCTGACCGTTGAACGCGCCATCATTGCGCAACATCTCGCCAAACCGAGCCAGGTCGCGCAAGCCGGTGTTCAAGCCGCCGCCGGCAAACGGGGTGCCGATGGAGTCCACCGTGAAATAGGCATCCTGCTCCGCCCCCAGCCGACTCCAGATCCGCTCGGACAGCAACTGCGCGACGTTACGACCGGTCACTCGAGCGATGACCCAGCCCAATACGTCGGAGTTGACGGTTTTGTAGGCGAACGCGCTGCCATGCTCGCCTTGCAGCTGCACCGTCTGCAAAAACTCGTAGTAGCTTCGCGGTCCCGTGTAGTCCTTTGGCTTGGGCAAGGGACTGCCGGCTTTGGCATGGGCCCAGACTTCGGCGTTCGGGTCGGCGTAGTCCTCGCTGTATTTGAGTGCAGTCGTCATATCCAGAACCTGACGCACCGTGGCACTGCCAAACGCCGAGTTCGCCAGTTCGGGGACGTAGTCGGCGACGTGCTTATCCGCGTCGATTCGCCCTTCAGCCACCAACATCGCCCCTAACGTGCCGACCACGGACTTGGTCACCGACATCGCCGCATGCTGGCCTTCAGGCTTCAGCACGCCAAAGTAACGTTCGTAGACCACCTTGCCGCGATGCATCACCACAATCCCGTCGGTGTAGGTGGCCGCAAGGGATTGCTCCCACGTCATCGATGCCTTTGCGCCGAGCGGGACGAAGCCGAGGGCGTCGATGTCGCTGCGCAACGCCGATTGCAGGGGAACCGGGGCGCCAAGTCCTCGCGAGACGTTGATGGTCGGCATGAGTTGGCGGAAGTTCGACACACTCCAGCGCATCGCCGGGAACTGGTAATAGCTGCCATCCTCGAAGCGCAGGGTGCGATCGGCGGGCGGTGGGGAGCCCATCATCCAACCTAGTGTCGCCGGGTCGCTGGCGGCGGCGTCGGGGAAGGTTGTGGGAGTGGATGCGGTGCTGAGGGATGACAGGAAGGCCGTCAATACGGCTGTGATGGACACCGCCAGGCGGCGGGAGGAGATGCGGGGGTGAGACATGGTGTCGATTCCATTCGAGGGAATCGGGCAGTTTAACAGGTGGACGCAGAGGCTGAAGGTAGGCCTTGCGAAGGAGACGCAGCCAAAATCTACATGCAACTCTCGTCGTGGCCTTTATGCTCGTACTCCCACCCCTTGCACGCTAGCCCGACATGTTTGGGTATCAATGCTTTGCCATTGCTGTAAGCGGTGATGGTTCGGCGAGTAAAGCCCAACTCAACCTTGCCGAACAGCTTCAAGTCTTTCAGCGGCTTGAGCACGGGAAAGGTCTTGATGTGTTCGGTAACATCAACGGTATGCCGTTTGCCGTTATTCCACTCGATATCAAGGGCATGTTTGCCGGCAACTGGTTGCACAGCAGAAATGCGAAGCTTGCTGGTCATTAGTCAGTTTCTCCGGTTTTGCTCAGGTAGCCATAAAGCAATGCCAGAGAAATTTTTTTTCCTAGCACAACCTACGTTTTTTCAGCTATGTCCCCGGTCCATAAAAGTCGCCAAAAATCATAAAACCCCTGACTTCACTTTAACCCAACGCGCTCTTATCGAAGGGGCGCTGAACGTGGCCGGACACCAAGCACTTGCCCTTAAAATACAAAACGCCCGATGCAGTGCATCGGGCGTTGGGGTGAAACAGGTGTAAACCTGTCTCAGGGCTGCACAGCAGTCGGTTAACCGATGCTCACGCCGTGGGATTCAGCCAGGGGCTTCAGGCCGCCGGCGAAACCTTGGCCGATGGCCTTGAACTTGAACTCTTCACCGCTGCGGTACAGCTCGCCAAAAATCATGGCGGTCTCGGTAGAAGCATCCTCACTCAGGTCGTAGCGAGCCAGCTCTTTGCCGTCCGCTTTGTTCACAACGCGAATATAGGCGTTGGCAACCTGACCGAAGCTCTGCTTGCGCTCTACCGAATCGTGGATGGTCACAGCGAAGACGAGTTTCTTCACCGCAGCGGCCAAGCCATTCAACTTCACGGTGACTTGTTCGTCGTCGCCTTCGCCATCGCCCGATTGGTTATCCCCCATGTGCTCGACCGAACCGTCGGCAGATTTCTTGTTGTTGTAGAAGATGAAGCTTGCGTCATCGAGCACCTTGCCATTCTCGCCGACGATGAAGATCGAAGCGTCGAGATCGAACTTGGCGCCATCAGTAACGCGCGGGTCCCAGCCCAGCCCAACGATTACTTCGGTCAGGCCGGGGGCCTCTTTCGACAGCGAGACATTGCCGCCTTTAGTCAGACTTACAGCCATTTTCAGATTCCTTGTTCCGTGAGTTCGATCTAGCGTTCATGCCGGTGATCTCGCTGGCGACTCCAGGCCGCCAGCGAAACCTTGGTCCAACGGCACAGGTTTAAAAATTCATGCCGAACGAATTTGCCAGCGCCTTCAAGCCGCCAGCGAAGCCTTGGCCAACGGCGCGGAATTTCCACTCGCCGTTGTTGCGGTAAAGTTCGGCGAAAATCATTGCCGTTTCGGTCGAGGCATCTTCGGCCAGATCGTAGCGAACGACTTCAGCGCCGGTCACTTCGTTGGCGATGCGGATGAAAGAACCACCCACTTGGCCGAAGTTCTGCTTGCGACCCTCTGCATCGTGGATGGTCACGATGAATGCGATCTTGTCGACGTCGGCAGGTACGCGGCTCAAGTCGACTTTCAACACTTCGTCGTCACCATCGCCAGCGCCGGTGCGGTTGTCGCCGGTATGCTCAACCGAGCCGTCGACGCTCTTCAACTGGTTGTAGAACACGAAGTCAGCGTCGCTGCGCACCTTGCCGTTTGCACCCAACAGGAAGGCGCTGGCATCCAGGTCGAACTCAACGCCATCAGTGGCGCGAGGATCCCAACCCAGACCGATCAGGAGCTTGGTCAAGCTCGCATCGGTTTTCGTGAGAGACAGGTTGCCGCCTTTTTGAAGTGTCAGTGCCATGGGTCGAGCTCCTTGTGGTAAATGCCAGTGCTCAGTTGCTTTCGGGCTGAGCGGCTTGTTTGTCAGGGAAGATCCAGCTCGCGACGATGCCGATGACCAGAACCACCATAACGATCAACAAGCTGGTGTTAGCGTCAATGTTGTAGCCGTGATGGAACATGTGGTCGGTCGCATTCAAGCCGAGCTTGACCGCGATGAAGAACAGCAATGCGACGACTGCTTTCTCCAGGTGGACCAGGTAACGCTTTGACGCTTCGAGGACGAAGTACATGGTCCGCAAGCCCAGGATGGCGAACAGCATGGCGGAATAGACGATCAGGGGTTCACGGCTCACCGCGATGATCGCTGGAACGGAGTCAAATGCGAAGAGGACATCAGACACTTCAGCAACCACCAGGCAGAGGAATAGCGGCGTAGCGAAGATGGTGCCTTTTGCCGCCAGCGTCATGCCTTTGTTTTCTGGCTTCTTGAGCTCTACTTCCAGAGCCTTGCGAGTCACGAAGAAGTTATGGCCGTACAGCTTTGGCCACACTGGGAACAGCTTCTGTGCGAAGCGATAAGCCATGTGTTTGGAATAGTCTTCTTCCTCTTCGCCATCACCTTTGGCGCGCAGCATCATGACTGCAGTCCACGCAACGATCAGCGCGAATACAATCTCAACCCAGGGTCCGAAGGCCAAGAGACCGGTGCCGATAGCAACGAAAATGCCGCGGAACACGATAGCGCCGATGATGCCCCAGTACAGAACGCGATGGCGCAGGCCATCCGGCACCTTGAACCAGGCGAATATCGCCATGAATACGAACAGGTTGTCCACGCTCAGGACTTTCTCCAGGGCGTAACCGGTTACGAAAAGACTTGCGACTTCCGGGCCATGCTCAACGTACAGGAAACCTGCAAACGCTAGCGAGATGGCGATCCAGAAGACCGACCATATCGAAGCTTTGGCCAACGAAATTGGCTTGTCGCCACGATGAGTGACCATGTCGAGCAGAAGCGCGCCAACCGCGATCCCGACGAATACAGCCATGGTCAGCGGAGGGAATCCGATTTGAGTAGCTTCCACGGTACCGCTCCTTAGAGTTCGAAATCGGCTGGGTCGAGGCCCAGCTCGAGGCAGATCGAGCGACAGGCCGCTTTTTCCTGTTCGTCGAAGTCGCCATCCGATGCACCAACGGAACATACGACCCGGACCAACAGGCGAGCAGCGCCATCGTTGCCTTTGAGCTTGCCGACAACCTTCAGCGCTTCAGCCCGACCGATCTGCACGTCGAACTCGAACTTCGTGCAGTGATCGTTGAAGGAATTGATCACGTCCTTGAGGTCGAAGACTTTCAGTTCAGGCGAGTGGGTGATAAATCCAATCATCTTCGACTTCTCAGCCGCCGAGATGTCGTTATCCGCCGCCGCGACGAGGGCGCAACCTGCGGTGGTGGCATCCATGAACTTTTGATTCTTGAATTTCGCGACCTCGGTGGTCAGCGTGTCTCGAGCTTTCGCCGCGTTCGTTTTAAGCCATGCAAGCATTTGAGTTCCCCTCAAGAGGCAGGGTCAGAGGACCCTCCAAAATTCCTATTTCGAGCCGGCTTTCCAGCTCATGCCCCAACCGTAAGCCTTGTCCACCGCGGAATGCCCTCGGTGGAAATCCACTCGCCGGGAGACCTTGACTGCGCCGTTGACGTTTTCCAGCATGGCGATCGCGCACATGGCGTCACGCCCACCCTCCTCGTTGAGACGGACCTCAATGTCTGGCTGACCGGGAATGTAGATAGTCACCACCCCATCAGTCGCTTTCCAGTCAGGCGCCCCCTCGTAGATGAAGGCGAAGACCAGGATGCGACGCACCTCACTCCACTTCACCCCGTTGATGTGCAGCCACTCCCCTCCGGCAACAGAGCCTGTCCGGTCGTCGCCCATCAACTGGATGTAAGGTGCATGCTCCAAGCTGCCGAATGATTCGCCCAATGCTTGAATCGCGCCCTTGCGACCATCCTGGAGTTCGTAGAGACAGCCGACGTCGAGGTCGATGGATTTGCTACGGCTGAAGAAACCGCCGCCGCTGCCCTTGTTCCAGTCCAGGTTCACTTTGATTTCGCCGAAACCGGCAGCCGTTTTCTCAAGGCTGATCGAGGGGCGTGCCTTGTCGAGGGTCACCTTGCTCAGGCTGACCGAAGACTTCGGTGCGGCTGGCGGGACCGGGACAGGCTGGGGAGCGGCTTGAGCGGGGGCCGGCGTCGGGGCGGCGACTTCGACACCAAAATGTTTGGCCAAGGGTTCCAGGCCTCCGGCAAAGCCTTGGGCCACGCAGCGGAATTTCCACTCGCCCTGGCGGCGATAGAACTCGCCAAGGATGAGTGCAGTTTCCTTCATGCCAGCTGTCGGAAGTTGAGCTTCAACCCCGCCTGACACCGTGACCGAGAGCTGCGAGACACGGTCGAAGCTGGCTTTGTTCTCATAGATCGTGGCCGTCAAAGCCACTTTCTCGACAGCCGCTTCCAGACGGCTCAAATCAAGGGTAAACACGGCGCGACCGGCTGCCGACTCAGTCATCTGCACCGCGCCACCCAGCACACTGGTTTGCCCGTAGAAACACATATCGCCGTCGCCACGGACTTTGCCTGCTGAGCCCAGCGCGAAGGCCGAGACATCAATTTCAGCCCCGGGAATCGGCGAGTAGCTGATGTCCACGCGAAGCTGGCCAGTGGCAACCGCTGCGTTACCACCCGGTAGGAGAGTCGCCATCAGCGCACGGCCTGAACAGCCAGGCTCACCAGATCATCTGCAGTGCGGCCGTTGGTCACCTTGCCGATTGCCTTGAATTCCCAGCCACCACTTTCGCGTACCAGGCTCGCCATGACGATGCCGGTATGACCGCCACGCTCGGACAGGTTGAAACGTGCCAGCTCCGACTTGTTGCCCGCGTTCACGATACGGCAGTAGGCGTTTTCCACTTTCTCGAATGTCTGCCCGGTGAAGCTGTTTACGGTGAACACCAGATACTTGACCGACGCAGGCAGACGCTGCAGGTCAACATAAATGGTTTCATCGTCACCATTACCGTCACCCGTGCGGTTGTCGCCCGAGTGCTTGATCGAACCATCCTGGGACTGCAGTTGACGAAACCACACCAGATCGATGGATTTCAGGTCGCTGTCGAGGAGGATGCAGGAAGCGTCAAGATCGATCGCGCCGCCGCTGCCCATCAGCTTGCCAAGGAAGCCGGATTTCACCGGATCCCAGCCGAGGCCGAGGCTGATATTGGTCAGTCCACCGCCAGCCGTTTTTTCCAGCGAGATGGATTGGTTTTTGCTCAGAGTAAGTGCCATCTGTACTTTCCTTGTTGACCTTCAGTGTTCGCGAGGTGATCAGGTTTGACCGACATTCGCAGGTTGGTGAGGGCAATATCGCCCGCACCTCAATTCCCGACCTGGGCCCTGTACTGGCGTCCACGACGCCACGCAGGATGAAACTGTCGCCAGTGCGCTTCTTGCGCCGCGGCCAACAATTCATGGTCGCCACGGGTGTCACCCCATGCTTTGAGATGGTATTGACCCAGCGGTCCATAGACCGCCTCGAGCCTGAACACCTTGTTCTCGCACCTGCAGTTGTTGCCGGCGATGCGCCCGGTCAGCACGCCATCGACCACCTCAAGCTCCGTGCCGATCAGCTTGACGCCAAGGCGATCCGCGAAAGGTTGAAGCACCAGGACGGGAGATGCAGAGCACAGGGTTACCATGGCACCGGCCTCCCTCTCGGCGGCAAGGGATGGTAACCCTGAAGGGCGCATCAACCGGATCCAAAACTCCGTACAAAACATTTCTGCTTGCTGCCGTACCCACGCAGCTTCAACGCCAGTCAGAAACGTGCTGATCAAATGCGCCTTGAGTTGGTCTCGATTCATGCGCCGCGCGAGGAAACGAATGCCCGGTAGCGTGAGCATCAGCATGCGTCGACTGAACGCTCGCGTGCCAAAGGCAAACTTGAGGAATGAGACGAAGCTGTCATACCGGGTGAGGGTGCCGTCGAAGTCAAAGACCGACAGCACCTTCTTCCCGCGCACATCCGTTTCGAGCAATGGCTGTGTCATCGAACAGCCTCGGCCAAGCGGATCGGCGGCTCGCCGCTGCCGACTTCTGCTTGCTTCACGCCGTGCCACTGCGCACGCTCGAGGATCTTGACTGCCCACTTGTAGTGGGTCGCAGGCTCACACATCACATCGTTGTGCTTGAACACGGCGGGGGCAACGTCGCTGACGATCAGCTTCGCGCTGTTCAGGTCTTCGAGGCTGACGCGCAAAGTGTCCTGGATGATGCTGATCTGGCTGGGGTGAATCGCGGTCTTGCCGACCAGGCCATGGGCGATATCCAGCTCCAGCTCTTCTTTCAGCAAGTCCGGCGTTGCAAGCTGCTCGAATACAGGGGCGGTCAGGGCAAAGCCCTGCGAGCCCATGATCCCGGCCAACATCGGTATGACGAAGCTCATCGGCGTCTGGTACAGCGTTGTCGCAGGGTTGCGTCGGAGGCCCAGACACCCCATCAAATCGTTCCCGCCAATGCGCAGGGCAATGATTCGCTGGTCAAGGTTGGCCTTGAGCGCATGGCCCAATTCGACCATCGCCCCCGGATTGAATACGTCGTGAGTTTCCAGGGTCGGCATCAGGAACAGGTCAGGGTTGGTGACCGCCCGTTCCCATGCGACCAGGTTACGCAGCGTCAGTTTCGGCACGACAAACCCGTCAACGTGCCGCATCAGCGGCCACTCATTCAGTACGGCCGCCATTTGCGAATCTCGAGGACGGACGAACAACAGCGGCCCCTCCGCCGGGCGGCCACCACGTTGATTGATCGCCGTCAGCAGGTTATGCAGATTGCGCAGCGCAGTGTCGACATCGATGTCCGCCACTGCGTCTTCCAGGCAAACCACCAGCGACCGAAGCTCTGGCAGCTTCCTGCGAAAAACGACGTCGAGCAGATCCACTCGCGTGGCCGGCATATAGAGCGTGGCCCCGAGGGCGTAGGGAGAGCGCCTCTGCATCAGCTCAAGCTCCGAATGATGGTCACCGCCCGGTAAGGCCCCAGATCAGCACCGGCCTCCTCCACGGTAACGCCCGCCCCCTCGGTAAGGTGCAGCAACAGCTGAACGTCACTGTCGCGGCGATCCCGGACCAGGACCCGGTCAGGTACACGGCGCAGTACGGCACGGGTCGCCTCGGCGATTCCCGGTTTCACCCGGTTCGGATTCGAGATATCAAAACGTCTGGCCAACGACTCGACCACCGCTGAAGCGGCTGCCTGGAGTTCCAGTCTTTGACTGACTGTCCACGGCGATGCCTGGGCCACCGCCCCTGATGCCCGGCGCTTCGTCTCAATCTGCTCGATGAAATCACGGGTCACATCGTGCTCTCGCAGGTGGTCGTAGACCACGCAACCATGCAGTCCGCCATCGACTGGCCAGATAGAGCGCGAGACGAGGCCGGAAACAGTGGCACCCAAAATGCCGGACGGAATGACCCAGTCCTCCGCCGAAGCCGATAGCCAGGCTCGGCCGCAAGGGTCGGCCAGCACCACTAACCGTGGATCTGTCGGGAAGCGCGAGTCGCCATTGAGGCTACGCTTGATCTCGGCAGAAATCGCCCCTTTGCCCGTCCAGCCGTCGACAAACACGATGTTCTCGGCACCATGGGCCTGGATGATCGCTTCCAGCGCAACGGTGTCGATCCCGCGGTCCCGGACGATGCTGATTCCATAGTGGTAGGTGTTACGGCCCATGTCGATGAGCGCGCGGCGCAGCAGTACACCCAGCGGGAGGCCTGCACGCACGAAGGACACCAGCACAATGCAAGCGCCGGCGCAGGCCTCGTTCAATGCAAGCGCCAGGGATTGAACGTCCGTGGCCATACGCGTGCCATTCTGCGCAAGTGCCCGCTCGTATAGCGCCTGGTGAACGGCAGTCGGAGCGCTCTCCAGACTGATCATCTCGGAGTAGTGCTTCTGCCTGGTCTGGATCAGACGCTCCTTCTCGACGACATCCGTTACTTGCATCTGCACCGGCTGCAGGAGGAAGTGCACGTCTTCAGGTGCGTAGCTGCCGCTGCCCACGGTGTTGAGGTGGCGAACAGGCTCAACCATTAATCACGCCCCCCACCAGCCTGGCCAGCTGGCTACGCGCCGGGGTGGCCCACAGGTGACACTCATCCATGAAGCCCAGGTCGGTGATGCTGTCGCCAAAGCCCAGCACGGGACGTTCGCCATTGACCTCGCGATCACGGCGCAGCCATTCCTGAACGGCCACACGCTTGGACAGGCCAGCCGGCAGGAAGGCCAGATTGTTACTGTTGCCATGGACGTGCATACCGTCCAACAGCCCTCGAGCCCGGACTTCAGCCAGTACCAAGTTCAGCACATCGTCATTGGATTCGTTGTGTTTGGTCACCACGTAGTTGCGCAAACCTTCCTCTTCGACCACCCAACCGCGCAACGAGATGCCAAGCTCCTTGCCGATTGCCAGCGTCGCCTCGCTCAGGGCCGGCAGGCGATTCTGGAAGCTGTCGAGCGTGTCGCACATGTAGGCATGCCAGTCCTGATCGAGCCTTCCATCAGGACCAAGAATCACGCCGCCGTGTGAGCATACGGCGCCGAGGCTGAAAGGCAGTTTCACTCGACTGTAGGCTTCGACGCTGCGGGCAGTGACAGGCACGACATCGGCGGTCGCCAGCAACCATTCAGCAAAAGACTTCTGAACGGTGCTCATGTAGCCGTTCGGTTGGCCGTCCACATCAAGGGTCGCTGGATGGCGTGGCGCGCCTGGCGGCATCTTGCGAGCGGTTTGAAACAGCGTGTCATCGAGGTCGATCAACACCAGGGGGCGATTACTGCTCATCGACGATGACCTCAGCCTTCAGGGCAGCAACCAATTCAGCGGGGACGGCCTGGGCCGGAGTCTCCGAACAGATCAGCACGCGGTCAAACTGACCGGGGCTGACGTTGTAGAGGAAGTTGGGGATGCCGAGACCATAGTTATCCGAAAACGACAATGCGTGCCCGATGGCATGGCCAAGCGCGATGGGCGAGCGGCTCGTGGAACTGAAATGCACATCGGCGCCAGCACGTTCCAGGCGCTCGGCGAGGAGGAAGGGACGCCAGACGAACTCACTGGTGCCGACCACGAGGACCCGCTCACCTGCTGCGACCTGCAGCTCGGGTGCCAGGGTGTCCTCGACATTGCGCACGCCCAGACGGCCCCAGTCGTTTCCTGGCGACAGCGGCCACACGCCAGCGGCGATGGTGCCTACGGAGGGCATTTGCGGTAACGGGGCGTCGATATCTTCGATAAAGCGGTAGGCCCCCTGTAACAGGGAAACCTGATCGGTGGAGGTGCCAATGGTGTTGCGCACAGCCCCGCCGGACCAATCCGTCAGAACGCAGGTGACGACCCGTTCGACCTTGCTCAGGCCGGCATCGACCAGGGCGCGGTGCAGATTGATGAACGTCTTGCCGGTGGATGCTTCGTCGTCGACCAGCACCAGCGAACGGGCGTTCAACATCATTTCCCGCACATCGGGATCGACGGGCAGGTGGATCAGGTGCGCACTGGCGTGACTGTGCTCTTCTTCGAATCGAGCGAACAGTTCGGTACCCGTCGGGTGACGCGTACTGACCATGTAGACGACATCGGGGCGGCTGGCGCTGAAGGCACGATGAACACCGGCGCCGAGGCCGACTGCCGTCTCGGCCATGCCAATCACGAGCACAGGGCCTGGCAAGTCGGCAGGAATTTTCGCCGCCAGGTTTTCAAAGCTTGCGTTCATCACCGACGGCCGCACGGGGATGTGACGTCCCAGGACTTTGGACACAAACAGAAACGCACGCTTCGGGTTACGGCGCTCGGCAAATCCGAACAGTGCGTCGGGGGCGATGACACATTCTTCGACGTTGACGTCGAGTCGCCCGCGCACCAGTTGCGCGCTAAGCATTTTTGTCGCGGCGTTACGTTCCATGAACACATTCCTAGGTTGGCGGAGGTCGATAACCTGACGCCTCTTCCGTGGGCTTCAAATCAAAAAGGGGTTACGGATTGCTGGCTTCGATCCGCCACAGCCAATACCGGAACAGCAACGGTAAGGGCCTTCACGCGCACCCCCGACCGCCAGACGGTCGCCGGTTCCTTCAGCCCCAGCCGGCGAGCGGCAAAGATTCCTGGCAGGTTTGTTCCAGTCGCACGGCTGTAACCGATACCGCCCGAGTAGCGAGGATTGATTTCCAGAAGGTGAGGCTTGCCGTTGGCGTCATCGCGCGTCTGTACATTGACGATACCGTCACAGTTGAAGTGCTGTGCGGCCTCGAGCGCCAGCTCCACCGCTGCGCCGTCGCGCTCGAATGTCTGATACAGGCCTTCTTTGCGCCGACCGACAAAGGCCACTGGATGACCTGCCTCACACACCATATCAACCGAACATTCGTTACCGGCCATGTAGGGCATCACGAGCATCGGTGGTCGGGCGGAGCCCGCGCAGTAGGCCTGCAGGTAGGTCTCGAAGCGCACCTCACGCGCGTCCGGATTGGCAAAGCAACGAAAAGGATCAGCGTCCTGAGTAAATCGCCAGAAGCCTTGACCATAGATCCCGACTGCAGGCTTGATGCAAACCTCTCCCACTGCCGAAAGGGTTTCATAGGCAGCAGCCAGTTCCCTGGCGTCAGTCACAGTGATTGCAGGTACGCAGGCCAGGCCTGCGCGCTCTGCCTCAGCGGTGAATAGACTCTTGTCGTCGACCCTGTTGAAGGTGTCGATCGATAGTCCACCCGTCACAAGGACCAGGCCCGATGCTTCGAATCGGGGCCGGGCCCGTTCAAATACACTGCCCTCGCGCCCGGCCAGGATGACCTTGATGTTGTTCGCCCGAGCGGTTTGAATCACCCATTCGATACGTTCCAGGTTGTCCTTCGGCTCCTTGAGGCCGACATCGGCGAGCCCGGTGATTTCGGGACGGTCTTGACGGTGGGAGGCAAAAATCTTCACAGCAGCTGGCAACGCCTCGCGTGCGCCAATGATAATATCGCGCTGGCTGGATTGCCCTTCGAGTAACCAGATCATGTGGAGCTCCTGAAAGATTTGCACGTCCGCCGCCGCTGCCCTCCTCTGAGATAACAGCGGCCTGAACTCCAATGGAAAGGAGGGGACGATAACGGTCCGATCTGTGACTGAAGGCGATGCGTGGCGCCGATGCCAACTTGTTAAAAAAATCCTGATCAAACAGCGGTTCGCGAATAAGTGTGCGAATGTTTCTAAATAGATAAAAACCGAAACATCTCTTTACATAAGTGCCCGTTGGATTATTACGCCGACCAATAATAATCAGTTTGCTCCCCGTTAACTCGGCCAGACTTACCTTGTATCAATATTCTGCGTTTAATAGCCCCGACACGACGCTGCACACTAAGTCAATTCATGTCGGGTTTCTGTGTGTTATCGAGCATGCCGGACAGTAAATCGTTTCAACGAATGTCTACGGTCAGATATCGGGCCCAGTCAGAATTAAACACTGTCCGTGATCGGCGGAATTGGGGCAGAATTCCGCTAATTAAAAACGGAGTGCGTACATGAAGTGGTTAAAGGGGTTGGTACTGGGTGCGATCTTCCTGGTAGTCGGTGCTAGCGCGCTAGGGCTTTACTACGTGCTGCCTCGACACGAGGTGGTATTGATCACCGGCGTCGAAGTCAAGCGCGTCGACAACGACGGCGTGATCAATGCCGAGAACCCTGCGGACGGCCCAACCCGGGATGTCTACTTCATCAATACCGAGGACCCGGACACGAAGCAGGTCGTGGTCTATCGCAACGAAGATACCGGCTGGAGCTTCCCCTGGTACTTCAAGTTCGACTCCGCCGATGTGCAGGCCAAGGCCCAGGGTTATTCCCGCGATGCCCAACAGCTGGCGCTCATCCGCTACTACGGCTGGCGGATCAAGATCCTGTCGGTCTTCCCTAACATTACTCACATCGAAGCAACGACTAGCCGAAATCAGCCGTTCCCGTGGTTCAACACAATTTTCTTTGGTGTGACGACATTGTTGCTGCTTGTTGTCGCCGTTGTCGTACGGCGCCGCCTGAAACGCCGTGGCGACATGGCGATGAACTGATCACCCGGGGGGCTGGTGCAAACGATCGAGGCAAGCGGTATCAAGCCCATCCGGCGGCCCCCAAAAATCCTTATCTGGACCCACTTGTCAGGCGAGCGCATCTGACTCGCCCTTTTTTTCAGACGCCAGAAACCACAAAACCCCTGATTTCTCACGAAATCAGGGGTTTTGCTTACATCGAATTTGGCGGTGAAGGAGAGATTCGAACTCTCGATACAATTTCTTGTATACACACTTTCCAGGCGTGCTCCTTAAGCCACTCGGACACTTCACCGTATCTCTTCAAACAAGTTCTGTCTGTCGAGGCGCGCTAATGTAGTCGAAAGCTTTTCCGATGGCAAACTTTTTTTGCAGAATTTTCATGCGGTTAGCGATTTAGTCGTGGCGACGGGTTTCGGGCCATGGCAAACCTGCCAATCTCCGGCTCGCCGCCCCCTTCTCTATAGAGGGCAATGCACGGCCAGCATGGCCGGCTACGCCTGGCGGGCGGCGAAAGGGTGACTGGCGGGTCAGTCATAGCGCTTTACCTGGCCTATGGCGCTGGGTAACGTCTGCCCTACTTCATTGAAAGGAATAGCGGCATGAGTGAGTTGATTTCCTACCATCTCGAAGACGGTATCGCGACCCTGACCTTGAGCAATGGCAAGGTCAATGCGATTTCGCCAGACGTGATTGCTGCATTTAATGCTGCGCTGGATCAGGCGGTGACTGATCGCGCGGTGGTGATCATTACCGGTACGCCCGGGATTCTGTCCGGCGGTTACGACTTGAAGGTGATGACGTCCGGCCCTGCACAAGCCGTGGCGCTGGTGACGGCCGGTTCGACGCTGGCCCGTCGTCTGTTGTCGCACCCGTTCCCGGTGGTCGTGGCGTGCCCGGGGCATGCCGTGGCCAAGGGGGCCTTCCTGCTGTTGTCGGCGGACTATCGCATTGGTGTCGACGGCCCGTTCAGCATTGGTCTGAACGAGGTGCAGATCGGCATGACCATGCACCACGCCGGCATCGAGATCGCCCGAGATCGTTTGGGTAAATCGGCGTTTCACCGTTCAGTGATCAATGGCGAGATGTTCAATCCGCAGAGCGCGGTGGATGCTGGTTTCCTCGACTTGGTGGTGTCCGCCGAAGAGTTGCAGGGTTCGGCGTTGGCTGCGGCGCGTCAGTTGAAGAAGATCAATATGACGGCGCACAAGAACACCAAGCTCAAGGTGCGCAAGGTACTGCTGGAGACGCTGGATAACGCGATCGTCCTGGATCAGGAGCATTTGGGGTAAGCCCAGTGCTGCACTGTTGAATGGCCTGGCTATCGTGGCGTGATGCTGTTTATGGTGACGGCGATTTTTGGGGGGTTGGTTTGGTTTGGTTTGGTCGGGGTACATATCCGTTTCTGCGGTAACGGCTACTTGGGGTTCCGCCCTTACGGCGGGGGCCCCCTGCGCAACGCCTGCGTTCGGTCTCTGGGAAAGGGGCGGCAGATCTGAAGCCAAAGCAACAGCAACAGCAAAGGCAACTTCAGCGAACCCGGTGCTGGGCATCACACAGTTCAACTGTAGGAGCTGGCTTGCCAGCGAAATTGGTGGGTCAGCTGGAAAATTTTTTGACTGAACGGACGCCTTCGCCGGCAAGCCGGCTCCTACAGAGGATTGGCGTACGGCTTTTGCTTTTCACCACTCATCAGGCCGAGCGTTAGCTCGCCTGCAGCTTTTGATCTTGATGCACCGCCCCCTCGAGAGGCCGAGTGGCAAGTGACCCGCCGTAAGGGCGGAACCATAAGCGGCCGTTGCCGCAGAAACGGATATACACACAATCCACATCGCTCATCTCGCCCCCGTTGAAAATCCTACAGCCCCCCCTAAACCGCACCTGACCGATAACCCGGAAACATGCGCTCAAACATCGCCCATCTCCTGACGCCATAGCGGCAATTGCCGAACACAATGCACATCCGTACACTGCGCCACCTTTTGTCCCGGTGGGGCCTGTAGATGCTGTTTGTGTTTCGCATGTTATTGATGGGGCTGCATTTTATGCTCGCCGGTGTACTTGGCGTACTGCTCGGCCTGTGTCGCCCGTTCAATCCGGATAACAGCCGATTGTGCGCGCGCCTGTATGCGTGGCCGGCGATGTGTATCTTGCGTTTACGGGTGAAGGCCGAAGTCGGGCCGCTGATGGATAAACCCGACAGCTGCGTGATCATCGCCAACCACCAGTCCAACTACGACCTGTTCGTGTTCGGCAATGTAGTGCCGCGCCGCACCGTGTGCATCGGCAAAAAAAGCCTGAAATGGGTGCCGCTGTTCGGCCAGCTGTTCTGGCTGGCGGGCAATGTGTTGATTGATCGTGGCAATGCGCAAAAGGCGCGGCAGTCGATGCTGACCACCACCCATACCCTGCAAAATGAAGACACTTCGATCTGGGTGTTTCCGGAAGGCACGCGTAATCTCGGTGAGGAATTGTTGCCGTTCAAGAAAGGCGCGTTCCAGATGGCGATTGCCGCGGGCGTGCCGATCGTGCCGGTGTGTGTCAGCACTTACGTCAAACACATGCGCTTGAACCGTTGGCGCAGTGGGGAAATCCTGATCCGCTCGCTGCCGGCGATTCCTACGGCGGGGTTGAGCCTGGAGGACATGCCGCTGCTGATTGAGCAGTGCCGCGAGCAGATGCGTGAGTGCATCGCCGTGATGGACCGGCAACTGCAAGCCGCTTGAGAGAAACCCGCCTGGCGCGGGTTTTCTTTTGCACGCGAGCTTTTTGCCTGCGAACTCTGCAGACTTTGCCGACTCTCAAACACCAGACAAGGCTAAGCTGAACACTGCCTGCCACTGCCACCTGCAAACAAGAAGTGAACCTGAATCATGGGTAGAGTCGTTGCTGCTGCGGTTTACAGCGCCGGTAAGAAAGTCACCAATATCACCCTCGACGAAGGCGCGGCCTGGGCGGCAAAGCCGGGCCACTTTGTCTGGATCGGCCTTGAAGAGCCGAACGCCCAGGAGTTGTTCAACCTGCAGCGCCAATTCAACCTGCATGAACTGGCCATCGAAGACGCGCTTGAAAAACACAGCCGACCGAAACTCGAAACTTTCGGCGACGCCCTGTTTATCGTCACCTACTCGCCGATCCGCAATGAAGGCAAACTGGAGTTCATCGAGACTCACATCTTTGCCGGCACCGGCTACATCATTACCGCACGCAATGGTCACTCCGCGTCCTACGCCTATGTCCGCCAGCGCTGCGAGGCGCGTCCGCTGTTGCTGGAGCACGGCGAAGACTTCGTGCTCTATGCCATCCTCGACTTCGTGATCGAAAACTACCAGCCCGTGGGCGAAGCGATCCATGCCGAGATCGATGAGCTGGAGACCAATGTCATGTGCGGTTCCCTGAACGAGCGCGACATTCAAAAACTCCACAGTCTGCGCCGTGATGTCCTGCGGCTGCGCCGTTACGCGGCACCGATGGTGGAAATCGGCGAGGAACTGCAGAAACTGAGTTTCCCGTTCATCGACAAAAACATGCGCCCGTACTTTCGCGATGTGCAGATCCACGTGACACGGCAGATGGAAGACCTGACGACACTGGCGGACATTGCCAGTCAGACGATCGAGGTCGGGGTGTTGCTTGAGGCGTCACGCCAAAGCGTGGTGCAGCGCAAGTTTGCGGCATGGGCCGCGATCCTGGCGTTCCCGACCGCGGTGGCGGGGATTTACGGGATGAACTTCCAGAACATGCCCGAGTTGACCTGGCACTACGGGTATTTCGGGGTATTGGGGTTTATTGCGGTGGGGTGTGTGAGTTTGTGGGCGAGTTTCAAGAGATCGGGGTGGTTGTAGCCGAGACCGAGGCGTCTGTAACATTCGCTGCGGTGCGGCGATCCGACAAGCCAGCTCCTACAATGGAACGCGGTCCCCTGTAGGAGCTGGCTTGCCAGCGAAGCTTTTAGCTTTTAGCTGCTACAGCTTCTGGCTTATGCGCAACAAACCGCATCATCCACTCCGCAACCGTAGCGCCATGATGCTCATGCTCCAGGCTCGCCATGCCTTTGCTGTAGACCTGCTCGCCCAGCGCTTCCTGACGAATATCCAGCAACGCCCGCGAATAATCGTGAATGAATTCCGGATGCCCCTGGAAGCACAGCACCTGATCGTTGATGTGATACGCGGCGAACGGGCAGAAATCGCTCGAGGCAATGACGGTGGCGTTTTCCGGTAACGATGTCACCTGGTCCTGGTGACTGATCAACAACGTCAGCTCTTCCCGCACCGGGCTCATCCACGGCGCCTTGGCGGCGAGCTTGTAGTTATGCGTGCCGACGCCCCAACCCTGGGTCGCGCGCTCGCTCTTGCCGCCCAGCAGCAACGCCAGCAATTGATGGCCGAAGCACACGCCCAGCAATTTGTCGCCGCGCTCATAGCGCTTGAGCAGGTAAGCCCTGAGGGTTTCGATCCAAGGGTCGGTACCGAAGGAATCGGCCTTGCTGCCCGTGACCAGGTAAGCGTCAAAGGTCAGTTCATCGCCGGGATATTCGCCTTGCATCACGTTGTAGACGGTGAACTCGGCCGCGATGGGTTGCTGCGAAAACAGACGCTGGAACATCTGCCCGTAACCCTGATACTGATCGACCAGTTCTGGACGCAGAATGTCGGTTTCCAGAATGCAGATGCGTAACGACATAAAAAATACCTGACACGTGATGGGAATAATGCACACCCAGAGCGTGCCTCGAAACAGGGTGGCGAGGCAAGTCCGGAATGCGTCATCGGTCCCTTAGAACGTCAGCCCTTTTGCGGCTTTCTCCAGCAACAGCGCAGGTGGATTGAATCGCTCGCCATATTGCCCGGCCAGGTACTGGGCGCGGGCGACGAAATCCTTCACACCGTACTGGTTGATGAACTGCAGTGCGCCGCCGGTCCAGACCGCGAAGCCGATCCCGAAGATCGAGCCGACGTTGGCATCCGCCGTCGAGGTCAGCACGCCCTCTTCCAGACAGCGCACGGTTTCGATGGCTTGCACGAACAACAACCGGTCTCGCACGTCCTTCGGCGAAATCTGCCGGTCGGCTTTTTCGAAACGGGTTTTCAGCCCTGGCCACAGCTGTTTCCGGCCACCGGCCGGATACTCATAGAAACCGCCGCCAGCGGCCTTGCCCGGACGCTTGTATTCGTTGAGCAGCAAGTCAATCACGGCGAACGCCGGATGCTCGATCAGCGGTTTCCCTTCCCCTTGCAGGTCTTTTGCCGTTTGCTGGCGGATATGGCTCATGAGGCTGAGGGAAACTTCGTCGGAGATTGCCAGAGGGCCGATCGGCATGCCGGCCTTGCGCGCTTCGGTCTCGATCATTGGCGCGCTCACGCCTTCGCCGAGCATGGCGATGCCTTCGTTGGTGAATGTGCCGAACACCCGCGACGTGAAGAAACCGCGACTGTCGTTGACCACAATCGGCGTTTTCCTGATTTGCAGGACGAAATCAAAACCACGGGCCAGGGTTTCGTCGCTGGTTTGTGCGCCTTTGATGATTTCCACCAAGGGCATTTTCTCCACGGGGCTGAAGAAATGCAGGCCGATGAATTTCGTCGGGTCCGGCACTGCAGTGGCGAGGCCGCTGATGGGCAAGGTCGAGGTATTGGAGGCGATCACTGCCTCCGGCCCGACAACTTTTTGCGCGGCCGAGGAGACCTTGGCTTTCAACTCCCGGTCTTCGAATACCGCCTCGATGATCAGGTCGCAGCCGGCCAGATCCGCATCGCTGTCGGTGGTGTGGATTCGCGCCAGAATCGCTTCACGCTGCGCCTTGCTCAGTTGGCCGCGAGCGACTTTCTTGTCCAGCAGCATCGCCGAATGGGCCTTGCCCTTCTCTGCTGCCGCGAGGTCGATGTCCTTGAGCACTACGTCAATACCGGCCGATGCGCTGACGAAAGCGATGCCAGCGCCCATCATCCCGGCGCCGAGCACCCCGACTTTCTGCGTCGCATAGGGCGCAAACCCCTGGGGCCGCGAACCACCGGCATTGATTTCGTTGAGTTGAAACCAGAAGGTGCCGATCAGATTCTTCGCGACCTGGCCGGTGGTCAGTTCGGTGAAGTATCGGGTTTCGATCAGGTGCGCGGTGTCGAAATCCACCTGAGCGCCTTCAACCGCGGCGCAGAGGATCTTCTCCGGCGCGGGCAGGCAGCCCTGGGTCTTGCTGCGCAGGATCGACGGCGCGATGGCCAGCATTTGCGCGACTTTCGGGTTCGCAGGCGTGCCTCCAGGGATCTGATACCCCTTTACGTCCCAGCGCTGAACCGCTGCCGGGTTAGCCAGAATCCAGGCGCGCGCCTTGCTCAGCAACTCGTCGCGATCTTTTGCCAATTCATCGATCAAGCCCGCCTGCAACGCCTGTTGCGGGCGGATTTTCTTGCCTTCAAGCAGGTACGGCAGGGCTTGCTCGATGCCCAGCATGCGCACCATGCGCACCACTCCCCCGCCGCCGGGCAGCAAGCCGAGGGTCACTTCGGGCAGGCCGAGTTGCACGGATGGATCGTCCAGCGCCACGCGATGATGGCAGGCCAGGCAGATTTCCCAACCACCGCCCAACGCTGCGCCGTTGATCGCGGCAACCACCGGTTTGCCCAGGGTTTCCAGGGTGCGCAGTTGCCCCTTGAGGTTCAGGACCATGGTGTAGAAGGCTTTGGCTTCGGGCTTGCCGACCTTGATCAGCTCATTGAGGTCGCCCCCGGCGAAGAAGGTTTTCTTGGCCGAGGTAATGATGACGCCGGCAATCGTGTCCTTCTCCGCAATCAGTCGGGCGACGCAGGCGGCCATGGCTTCGCGGTAGACCGCGTTCATGGTATTGGCGCTCTGGCCCGGCAAGTCGATGGTCAGGATGACGACCTGGTCCTGCCCCTTTTCGTAACGAATGGCTTCGCTCATACGGTATTTCCTTGAAGTCGGGGCTCAGAGGCGTTCAATGATGGTGGCAATGCCCATGCCGCCGCCGACACACAGGGTCGCGAGGCCATAACGCAGGCGCCGGGTTTCCAGTTCATCGAGCAGCGTGCCCAGGATCGCGCACCCGGTTGCACCGAGTGGGTGGCCCATGGCGATGGAGCCGCCATTGACGTTGACCTTGTCCGGGTCGATGGCCATGTCCTTGATGAATTTGAGCACCACGGAGGCGAAGGCTTCGTTGACTTCGAACAGGTCGATGTCTTCGACCCGCAACCCGGCCTTGGCCAGCGCCTTGCGCGTGGCCGGCGCAGGGCCGGTGAGCATGATGGTCGGATCGGTGCTGGTGACCGCCGTGGCGACTATCCGTGCCCGGGGTTGCAGGCCGAGCGCCCGGCCCTTGGCTTCGGAACCGATCAGCATCAAGGCCGCGCCATCGACGATCCCGGAACTGTTGCCCGGGGTGTGCACGTGGTTGATTCGCTCCACGTGGCTATAGACCCGTAGCGCGGTGGCGTCGAAGCCCATTTGCCCGATCATCTCGAAGCTCGGCTTGAGCTTGCCCAGGCCTTCCAGCGTCGATTCGGCGCGGATGAACTCATCGTGATCGAGCAGGATGATGCCGTTCTGATCCTGCACCGGCACCAGTGACTTGCTGAACGAACCGTCCGCCCGCGCCCGTGCGGCCTTCTGCTGGGAGTGCAGCGCGTATGCATCGACGTCGCCCCGGCTGAAGCCTTCAAGGGTGGCGATCAGGTCGGCGCCCACGCCTTGGGGAGTGAAATGACTATGCAGATTGGTTTCCGGGTCCAATGCCCAGGCTCCGCCGTCGCTGCCCATTGGCACGCGGGACATGGATTCGACGCCGCCGACCACGACCAGGTCTTCGAAGCCGGAACGGACTTTCATCGCACCAAGGTTCACGGCTTCCAGCCCCGAGGCGCAGAAACGGTTGATCTGCACGCCTGCCACGCTGACATCCCAAGCGGCCACTTGGGTCGCGGTTTTGGCGATGTCGGCGCCTTGATCGCCGATCGGCGTCACGCAGCCGAGCACCACGTCATCGACCTGGCTGGTGTCGAGGGAGGTGCGCTGTTGCAACGCCGTGAGCAGCCCGGCCACCAGATTCACCGGTTTGACGCTGTGCAAGGCCCCGTCAGCCTTGCCCTTGCCCCGGGGCGTGCGTAACGCGTCGAATATCAAAGCTTGGGTCATGACGTTCTCGAACCTGATGATGAGTAGGTACTTGGTAGGTACTTAAGATCTTTGTGCTCTCACCTTATGCCGAGGCGCAACCGATTCAATGACCGCAACGCTCAGCCGCATTGACGCTCACGCTCAGACGAACGGTAGTCAGCTATGGGATTAACCGATTCAGGATGCGAAGTGTCTAGCAAACGGGCGCCCAACAAGCTGGCAATAGGCCTCATATCGTTTTAAGAGCATTTAATATCAACTCCATATTAAATGGATCTAAAGCAAGGGTGACGCGGGCTCTAATGTGAAGTTGTACGAAGTTGTCGTCGGGTTTTGCCGAGGCGCTCGTTCTACAGGAAGTGCAACGCCTTGCCGTCATGGAGCTATGCAGGCAGGCATCAGGAAATAACAAAAAAAGGCGGTCAGCCATGTTCAAACAATCGAAAGTTCGTCAAGCCGGGCTCATTCTATTCGCCACCACGCTGTTGTTGATTTTGCCGAACCTGACCAAGGTGATCGGCTAGTCGGTCTTTAGTAAATACGGCGTCGGGTTTTTTATATCGCCTCATTAAAAATGTGACTGGCTCGCTACCCGGGCCAGCGTGGGTGTGCCAACCTTTATGGCACTCCTACGACATGGACGGCGATCACTTGAAAACACTCATTCTGTTCGGGGCCCTGCTGCTGAGCACGCCCCTCCTTGCCGCACAGCTGGACCTGGAGCTGGGCGCGAACAGTCGCACCTGGCAGACCGAGGAATTGCTCAAGCATCCTCAGGTTCAGACCATCACCATCACCAACGACGTTTCCTACAAACGGGACATGAGCTATCGCGCTGTTCCCGTGGCGGCATTGTTGACGGGTATCAAGCCTGAGGATCACCTGCAAGCCGTGGCGCTGGACGGATTTGCGGCAGAGTTGTCGGCGGCGCCGCTGCTCAATGCCAAGGGTGCGCGGGCCTGGCTGGCGATTGAAGACCCGGCCAAACCCTGGCCGGCACTGTCCGAAGGCAAGCACAGTGCCGGGCCGTTCTATCTGGTCTGGACCGATCCGCAAGCGGGCAATATCAGTCCTGAGCAATGGCCGTTCGAAGTGGCGAGCATCAAACGCATGGCGCCGGTGGCCGAGCGCTTCCCTGCCCTGCTGCCCGACCCTGCGCTGGCGGCGGATGATCCGGTGAACCAGGGCTTTGCACTGTTTCAGAAGAACTGCCTGGCCTGTCATCGGCTCAATGGGGCCGGGGATGCGCAGTTCGGGCCGGACTTGAATATTCCGTTCAACCCGACCGAGTACTTCGGCGCGGATTTCCTCACGCGTTACATTCGTGACCCGCAGAGTTTGCGGCAGTGGCCGCAGGCGAAAATGCCCGGGTTTACGGCGGCTGTGTTGCCGGAGGCGGAACTGGAGATGTTGGTGGGGTATCTGAAGCATATGGCGGGGCGCAAAGTTAAGCCCTAAGCCTTTTGTCGTCTGGGCCGGCCTCTTCGCGAGCAAGCCCGCTCCCACATTTAATCTGCGTCGTACACAAATGCTGTGTTCATTGCAGATCAAATGTGGGAGCGGGCTTGCTCGCGAAGCCGGTTGCCCGGATTTTACTGTTGTTGCACCGAAATCACAGGCGCCAGCAGCGGCATCGGCGTTGGCGAAACGAACACCTTCGCATGCATCTGCTCACACCCGCCGCCCCGGCGCATGCCGCGCACCGGGCAGGCATCCAGGTAATCCAGGCCCACCGCCAGTTTCAGGTGGCGCTCGGGCCGGGCCAGTTCGTTGGTCACATCGAAGCTGTACCAGGCGTCATCGAGCCAGGCTTCCGCCCACGCGTGGCTGGCCAGGTGCTCGCAGTCCTCGCTGTACAGATAGCCCGACACATAACGCGAGGCAATCCCCAGGCTGCGGGCGCAGGCGAGGAAGGCATGGGTGTGGTCCTGGCACACGCCCGAACGCCCGGCGAAGGCCTGGGCGGCGCTGGTGTCCACGGCGGTGGAGCCCGGCGTGTAGGTCATGTACTGGTTCAAGCCATGCATCAGGTCGATCAGCGCCGTGCGATCCCGACGTTGCTTGCATTGCTTGCGGGCAAACGCGCGCAGGGCTTCGTCGGCTTCGGTCAACCGGGTGAAACGCAGGAACGGCAGCGCCGACTGGCTCTCATGCTCGGCTTCACGCAGCTCATCGATGTCCACCTGGCCCCGGGCACCAATGATGATGGCCTCGTGGGGCTCATCCATGGTCAGCACATGCAGGATATTGCCAAACGGGTCGAGTTGCGCGCGCACCGGACGCGGCAGGTCGAGTTGCCAGCTGAGCACATGCTGGCGTTCGCTGTCGTGGGGGGTCAGTCGCAGGTACTGGATGCTCGCCCGCACCTGATCTTCGTAGTGATAGGTGGTCTCGTGGCTAATGGAAAGTCTCATGCGGCCTCCAGGTAAGAGCTGTGAATGGCGTTGCCCAACTGGCGCACCAGCGGGATGAACTCGGTCAGCCAGGTGTGCAGGCCTTCGTCGAGAATTTCGCTGATACCGGTGTAGCGCAGGCGCGCGTCCATTTCCGCCGCCAGGCGTTGCGCAGGACGGCCGTTGGCCCCCGGCAGCTGGGCGAGAATCTGGTCGATCTCTTCGGTACAGGCCCGCAACGAACGCGGGACGTCGGCACGCAGTAGCAACAACTCGGCGACATGCCGGGCACCGGGCGCGTCGCGGTAGATCTCGGTGTAGGCCTCGAACGAGGACAAGGCCCTCAACAAGGCACTCCACTGGTAATAGGCGTGGGCCGTGCCGTCGCTGACCGCTTCGGCCTGGTCACCGGCCATTTCGTAGCGTGCATCGAGCAGGCGCAAGGTGTTGTCTGCCCGTTCGATGAAGGTCCCCAGACGAATGAAGCGGAACGCGTCGTTACGCATGATCGTGCCGTAGGACGCGCCGCGGAACAGGTGGGAACGCTCCTTGATCCACTCGCAGAATCGGCTCATGCCGTAGCGACTCAAACCCTGGTCGGCGATCCCGCGAATTTCCAGCCAGGTGGCGTTGATGTTTTCCCACATATCGGCGGTGATTCGCCCACGTACCGCATGGGCACTGGCCCGAGCGGCACCGAGGCAACTGTAGATGCTCGCCGGGTTGGCCGCGTCCAGGGCGAAGAAATGCAGCAGCCGCTCGGCATGCAGATCGCCATGGCGCTCCAGGTAATCGTCCAGGGTGCCGGTAATCAGCAACGGCATGGCGAGTTCGTGCAAACCGTCACCGCGACCATCCTGTGGCATCAGCGACAGCGAATAACTGATGTCGAGCATCCGGGCGAGGTTTTCCGCCCGCTCCAGGTAACGCGACATCCAATACAAATCCGAGGCAGTTCTACTTAACATGGCAGGCTTCCTTCAATCCTCGACCACCCAGGTGTCCTTGGTGCCGCCGCCCTGGGAGGAGTTCACCACCAGGGAGCCTTCACGCAGGGCGACACGGGTCAAACCACCGGGCACAACCCGGGTTTCGCGGCCAGACAATACAAACGGACGCAGGTCGATATGGCGTGGGGCGATGCCGTTTTCGACAAAAGTCGGACAGGTCGACAACGACAATGTCGGTTGCGCGATGTACGCGTGGGGCTTGGCTTTGATCCGCGCGCGGAAGGTTTCGATTTCCGCTGCCGTCGCCGCCGGCCCCACCAGCATTCCGTAGCCGCCTGAACCCTGGGTTTCCTTGACCACCAGCTCTGGAAGATTGGCCAGGACGTGGGACAACTCGGCCGGATTACGACACTGCCACGTCGGCACATTCTTCAGGATCGGCTCTTCGTCGAGGTAGAAGCGGATCATGTCCGTGACGAACGGATACACCGACTTGTCATCCGCTACCCCGGTGCCGATGGCATTCGCCAGGACCACGTTGCCGGAACGGTAGGACGACAACAGCCCCGGGACGCCGAGCATCGAGTCCGGGTTGAACGCCAGCGGGTCGAGGAAGGCATCGTCGAGGCGCCGGTAGATCACGTCGACGGCTTTCGGCCCATCCGTGGTGCGCATGAACACCTTATCGTCACGCACGAACAGGTCCGCGCCTTCCACCAGTTCGACGCCCATTTCCCGAGCAAGAAACGCATGTTCGAAAAACGCACTGTTGAAGCGGCCTGGCGTCAGCACCACCACACTCGGGTTATCGATCGGGCTGGAGCTTTTCAGGGTATCGAGCAACAGGTTCGGATAGTGGTCGATCGGTGCAATGCGTTGCGCCGCGAACAATTCGGGGAACAGACGCATCATCATCTTGCGGTCTTCGAGCATGTAGCTCACGCCGCTCGGTGTACGCAGGTTGTCTTCGAGCACGTAGTACGTGCCGTCGCCATCGCGTACCAGATCGACACCGGAAATGTGCGAATAGATATTCCGGTGCAGATCCAGCCCTTGCATCGCCAACTGGTATTGCTCGTTGGCCAGCACTTGCTCGGCCGGGATGATGCCGGCCTTGATGATGCGCTGGTCGTGATAGAGGTCGGCGAGGAACATGTTCAGCGCCTTGACCCGCTGGATACAGCCGCGTTCGACGACCCGCCATTCACTGGCGGGGATGCTGCGGGGGATGGTGTCAAAGGGAATCAGGCGCTCTGTCCCTTGCTCGTCACCGTAGAGCGTGAAGGTAATCCCGGCCCGATGAAACAGCAGATCGGCCTCGCGTCGCCGTTGGGCCAGAAGCTCATCAGGCGTTTCGGCCAGCCAACGGGCAAACTCCCGGTAATGCGGGCGGACCTGGCCGCCGGCATCATACATTTCATCAAAATAGGTGCGGATCATGCCGTACTCCTTGTCACCCGGACTTACAGGCCTTCGCAAGGCCCGTGCCATCGGCATAAACGCTTTGATATCAATCAGTTGGATAACGACGCCGGAATCACCGCACCAATCCTGTGCGGTAACTGCCCCAAGCTGATCGCCCCCGCCTCATTGCGAAGCAATGTCTTCGCCCATCAGCAGCATAGTCAAAGCAAAAACAAGAGCAAAAGAAGCCGCAAACGAAAACGGCCAACCCAAAGGTCAGCCGTTAGTGAATGTTGTCGCTGTTCATAATGTTATGCGAGTCGCCCTCGTACCTCCTGCTTGACGCCCCACCCTTCGATGATCCCGCCCAGAGGCTCCACCACTGCCTCGAAGTCCTGCTCGAAGTCGCCGATACCGTCGTAGGTGGCGTACATCACTTTACTCAGTTCCAGGTACCACGCGCCGTCATCGCGCACGCTGATCTGGGCATTCAAGGATTCACCGCAATAATGCCCTGCCGCCCTGCGCGCCCGCTCCTCGTCCGGGAAAATGGCGTAGAACTCGATGGGATGGAATCGTGAAAAGTCGAAACCGCCTTCTTTCATGCGGCGCAGCACGCTGCTGCTGATGTCTTCTTGATAGGCTGTGCTCATGAAACGTCCCCCTCAACTTGATGGATAGACTTTCCGTATTCCCGGCACACGCAACCGATTGGTGCGAGTGATGCGGCAACAAATTGCCGGTGGGAAGCAAGCATGTAGCTGACAAGACCAGACCTTAGCGATTCGTTCGCTGATCTCGCTTGCAGAGTATCCCCAAGATAGAGGCGCTGCCAAGGTCTGGTTGTTTCACGAATGTGCCAGGAAGTATTTCAGACGGGAGTAATGCCGAGGATTTGAATGCTGTTCTGGGTCTTGAGACTTTTGACGCTCGCATCAGCAGTGCGCCCTTCCAGATCATTCAGATCCAGTTCGGCAGCGACAGGCAGGAGACGGGCCTTGATCAGTTTGGCGGCATGCTCGTTGTCCGGGCATTCGTCGCACTCGAAGACTTCGTCGACTGTTTCACCATGATCATCCACGAAAGTGATTTTCCACTTTTGCATCAGTGCCTCCTCGAACAAACCCGCAAATGGGCTTACATGTATCTGGACTTGTACCCTGACTGATCGTTCAACGGGATTACAACGCGTCAGCCTGATGCTGACGAATTACCCTGTAGGAGCCGGCTTGCCGGCGAAGGCGGTGTGTCAGTCACATCGTAGGTGACTATCAGGCCGCCTTCGCTGGCAAGCCAGCTCCTACAAGGGTCGGTGTTGTTTGTGGGGACCGGTCAAACCCGCACATTACCCCGCGGTCCGGCGATGGCCCAGATAATCAGCCCCAGGACCGGCAACAGCAGGATCAACAGCACCCAGACGATTTTCATCCCGGTGCCGGTGCCACTTTTCAGCACGTTGATGATTGCCCAGATGTCCAGGGCAAGAATGATCAGGCCAACCAGACCATTGAACGTGGAACCCATGGTGTCGCTCCCTAAGAGTGGTGTGCACTCTTAGGATAGCTGTCCCGTGCGCGGGTTCCGTTTTATTCGGTCCAGGGTGGCGTCAGACGTGGATCGCCACTTTCAGGGCTTCCAGCGAAGGTGCGGCAGCGATGCCGACTTCAGCACACAACTCGAGCACCCGCGGTACGTCATTGCCGTAGACCAGCACCACTTGCAACTCGTCATCGAGCAACTGGCTGAAGTTCATCAGCACGTAGCCGCCGTTTTCCTTGTTCATGCTGCTCATCTGCACCTGAATGCGATTGAGCGCGGTCAGGGCTTCGGTCTTGGCCAGTTGCTTGGGTTTGATATTGAAATCAACGCCGGGGCCGAAGGAAGCAACGATCCGGGCGAACAGATCCATATAGCTGTCGGCCTGGAACAGCACGGTTTCCGGCAAGCTGCCGACGACCACCCACTCGCCCAGAGGCATCGGGAAGGTCTCGTCGTAGTTGATATCCGGGTTGGCCGCCAGGAAAGCCGTTGGATCGGCGTAGGCCTGGGCCGCTTCATCAGCGATTTTCAGGATTTCGTCATCGCTCATGCACCCGGAGCTGATTTTGCTGATGAGTTCGACGAGTGCGGCTTTCATGGGGCGGAATCCTGTAGCGAGGGAATTTTGAAGGCACGAAGGATAGCGCATTCCGCCCCGCCGTGGCTGCACGGGCGCGTTGCCGGGAATGTTGACCCACATCAAGGCCCGGCACGCTCGGTAGCGGCACAATAATGGCACCTTGCCGAAACTGTTTCCGCTATCAGAGAAAACCTCCATGGGTGCCTGGCTTAGCAATATCTCGTTGAAGTACAAATTCTGGGCGGTCAACGCCGTCGCTTTCGTCACCACCCTGTTGTTGGTGTTGTACGCCGTACAGCTTGAACAACAGTCGCGCAGCCATGACGCCCGGGCGTCGGCCCAGGCCCAGGCACGGCTGCTCGCCGCCTGGCCTGCCGGGCAACCGTTACCGCAGGCCGAACACCTGCTGACCTTCAACCCCGGGCAGGCGCCGCTGCTCAATGGCCAACCGGTACTGGAACTGGCCGATGCCAACGGCTGGGTCGAGATCAATGCCATGCCACTGCTCGGTGACAACCCATTGCTGGGCGCCGAGGTGTTCACCCGTACCGATGGCCAGCAGGTCGCGGCAATTGCCTATGGGCCGAGCCTGGTCCAGGTGTTCGGCGAACGTTTCACCCACTATGCGGTGGCGGTGATGATCCTGATGCTGGCAATGCTCGGGGCTTCGCAATTGTTGATCCGCTTCCTGCTCAGTCAGCTCAACACCTTGAAGGACGTGATGCTCCACGTCGAGAAAACCGGCGACCTGTCCGCCCGTGTCCCGCTGGCCTGCAACGACGAAGTCGGGCAGATGGCCAACGCGTTCAACGCGATGCAGGCGGGATACCAACGGGTGGTCGGCACCGTCGCCAGCACCGCCCGGCAACTGGATGTCGGCGCGGCGCGACTGGCGTCGAGCATGAACGAGGTGCGTGTCGGCATGCTTGGCCAGCAAAGCGAAACCGATCAGCCGCCACCTGCGATCAACGAAATGACCGCCACTGTCTACCACATCGCCCAGCACGCCGGCGCGACCCGCGATTTGTCGCAAACCGCCGATACCCTGGCCGGCAGCGGCCAGGCAGTGGTCAGCCGGGTGCAGCAGTCGATCAGCGGGTTGTCCGCCGGGGTGCAGCAGACGGCCGAGATGATTCAGCGCCTGGCCGAGGACAGCCAGAAGATCAACGGCGTGGTCGGGGTGATCCGCAGCATCGCCGAGCAGACCAATCTGCTGGCGCTGAATGCCGCGATCGAAGCGGCCCGGGCCGGTGAAATGGGACGCGGCTTTGCGGTGGTCGCCGATGAAGTGCGTAACCTGGCCAAGCGCGTGCAAACCTCCACCGACGAGATCACGCTCATGGTGACCGCGTTGCAGGCCGGGACGCGGGACGCGGTGGATTTCATGCAGGAAAGCTCGTTCAAGGCCGATGATTGCGTGCAACAGGCCCAGGAGGCCGGTGCAGCCTTGGCCGACATCACCCGCGCGGTGGCACAGATGCGCGAAAGCAACACGCAGATCGCGGTAGCGGCCGAGCAGCAGAGTCAGGTGGCGGAGGAAATGAATCGGGCGGTGGTGAGCATTCGGGATGTGACCGAGAACACGGTGCAGCAGACGGTGGGGTCGGCGACGACCAGCAATGAACTGGCGGCGCTGGCGGGGGAATTGAACAGGGCCATAGGGCAGCTCAAGCTGTAACGCCCCCTTCGTCCGCCCGGTCACCATCGATATCGCGCATGATCCCTATCACTTCGATAGCCACCTTTGATTCGTCGCCCGCTGGCGCCAGGCCTATCCTTCAATCATGTGTTGAACACGGATCGAGGATCGGCATCATGGGCAAACGTCACCCCAACCTACCCGCCTGGCAATGGCGAGCGTACCCGAACAATCATCAGCACCCGACCAACCTGGTGTTGCACCTGATCGCCGTGCCGCTGTTCATCGTCGGTGTCCTGCTGATTGTCTGCGGGGTGTTCAGCCTGAACCTGGGCAATTTCGCCATCGGCATTATCGGCCTGTTGGCTGCGTTGGGCCTGCAACGCCATGGTCACAGCCTGGAAGCCCAAGCCTCCGAGCCGTTCAGCGATCGCAAGGATGCCGTATCACGCTTGCTGGTCGAGCAATTCCTGACCTTTCCCCGGTTCTTCCTGAGCGGCGGCTGGTGGCGCGCCTGGCGTGAGCGCCACCGTCGTCACTGATTCAGGCAAAAATGGTCACGGTCTGGCGGCTCATGGCGATCAACTGGCCATCTGCGCTCCACAGTTTCGCGGCGGCATGACCGTAGCCGTCAGCGGCGTGTTCGATTTCAACCAGGTATTGGCACCAGTCCAGCGTGCTCAGCTCGAGCAACGGTTGAACGAATTCGATGGTCCAGGTCAGCGTACTGCCCATCGCCGGTTTGTTCAGGTGCGGCAACAGCGCCGGCGGCCAGGCGTCGACCAATGCCAGGATATGCGACTCACTGACCGCCTCTGCCTTCACGTCCCCGCGCAAACGCACCCAGCCGCCCATCTCGCGGGATTTGTTACCGGTGAACGGCAGTCCGCCGACACTCCAGCGCATCGCCAGATGACGCATGAACTCCGGGGTCACGCCTTTGATGTAAGGCAACTCCTGGCACTCGTCCCAGTGTTTCATCTGCGGTGCCGGGTCGGCGCTCACAGCCACTTCGGACGGACGCGAGGCACCGAAACTGCCCTGGATCAGCGTCACGACCTGGCCCTTCTGCATCGCCCGGCCCAATACCTGGCTCACGGCCTTGCCTTCACGCAACACATCGACTTCAAAGCTGACCGGCACTTCGGGCTCGACCGGCCCGACAAAGGTGATCGCCAGCGAACGCACCGGACGATCCGCCGGCACCTTGGCGCGCATGGCTTCGTATTGCAAAGCGGCCACCAGGCCCCCGAAGCTGGCCCGCCCTTGCGCCCATTCGGCCGGGATAGACAGCTCGCGCGGCTGGCTGCGGACGGTGTCGAGCAGATCGGAAAAGCGCATGGAAACCTCAAGAACGGGAAAAGGATGCAGGGATCTTAACCAGCCGGCGCGGACGGCACAGGGCTTATTCTGGCCAAAGAGGCTGACAGATAGGCCGCACTCGGTTTAAACACCGTCTTCATGCCCAACACAAAACCAGATGTAGGAGCTGGCTTGCCAGCGAAAGCGGTGTCACAGGCAACAATAATGTTGAATTTGACGGCCTCTTCGCTGGCAAGCCAGCTCCTACAGGAGTTTATGTATGCCCATTTGTTGTGGTTAGCCCCGAGATGTTCGGGTTTTCAGGATTTGAAACAGGCGGAGTCGAGTTTATCGAGAACTCGATCGGCGCGGGCTTCAGCCTTGGCCAAATCAGTTTTCCAGCCCGCCACACAGGGTTGCAAATCCGCTTCCTCTTCGGCCCTGGCCAGCCATTGCCAGCAATCGTGCCAATCGCCCAAGGCGCCCTGGGCGGACTTCAACCTGGGCATGGCCGCCTTCGGTAAACGGTCCAGCTCGGGATAGGCTTCGATGCCATAACGCACGCGCTTGATCAGCAGGCGCAGACGATGGCGATCATGGGCCGGGTCATGCAGCGCCTTATCCAGTTTTTTCCATTGTTTGGCCAGGCGTTTTTCAATGTGCGCGCGCAGGCCCTTGAGCAAGTTTTGTCGCTGGGAGGCGCGCAAAAACCGCGGAAACGCGTCGAGCATCATCAGCAACTGCGCCAACTGGGGACTGGCCGCCACCGCCGGATAGGCCTCGGCCATTTGTGCCATGCGCCGGTGCGCCGCCTCCGGTTGATCATGCTCGAGCAAGTACGCGGCCAAGACTTCGCGATCGCGCAATGGCGTTGAAAGATCACCGACCGCGGACGCCGCCGCTTCCAGCTGTTCGACGCCGGGCAAGCCACGCAATGGCCGCAGCAGACTGCGCAAACGGCGAACCGTGGTGCGCAGGTCATGCAAGGCTTCAGGGTCGGTACGGGCACTCAGGCGCGCCTGGCAGGCCAGCACACGAACTTCCAGGCCCAGGATCCGAACCACTAACCGATCAACCAACGCAGACATCATTTAGCTCCCCGAATTTTCCCAGGCGCCCATCATGCCTCAACGGCCGGCGCGCGACTCACGAATATAAAAACGCGCCCGCTCGGCTTTCTTGGAGCAGCCTTCGAACGCTTCAAACTGCTGTTGAGTCTTGGCGCCGGTCAACAGCGACAGCGCCTTGGAGTAACTGACGGTCCCGGCAAACCCTTCAGCCTTGGCCAGGTCCAGTTCGTGCCACGCGGCATCGATTCCAGTGGCGCAGCTGTCGCGATAGGCGGTTTTGCCGGCGCATCCGGCGAGTGCCAGCGCAATCAGGGGCACACAGATCCAGGCTTTCATCACTCACACCTCAAAGATAGGTAAACAATTGTGCATGTAAGACGGTATGGCGCGGGAAAAGTGCCTTGACCCCGTCACGGAAACGACAGCGTTGGGAAGAATACCCATCTGCCGCCATGGAGTGTCGAAAAAACGACGCGAATGCCCCGCCGGGCGACCTTGGCGATTGAAGCGCGGCCCTCGATGGGTGCATTGTTGAACCTTGTCAGACGAGGGCGGTTCATGAAAAAGCGTGTCGCATTGGTGCTGGGCTCAGGTGGAGCCCGGGGCTATGCCCATATCGGAGTCATTGAAGAGATCGAGCGACGTGGCTACGACATCGCCTGCATCGCCGGTTGCTCCATGGGCGCCGTGGTCGGCGGGATCTACGCCGCCGGCAAACTCGACGAATATCGCGACTGGATCGAGAGCCTCGATTACCTGGATGTGTTGCGCCTGGTCGACGTCAGTTTCCGCCTGGGCGCGATTCGTGGAGAAAAAGTCTTCGGGCAAATCCGGAAGATCGTCGGCGAAATCAACATCGAGGACCTGCGCATTCCCTACACCGCAGTAGCCACCGACCTGACCAACCAGCAGGAAATCTGGTTCCAGGAAGGTTGCCTGCACCAGGCCATGCGCGCCTCGGCGGCGATCCCCAGCCTGTTCACCCCGGTGATGCAAGGTAACCGCATGCTGGTGGACGGCGGGATCCTCAACCCTTTGCCCATCGTGCCGGTGGTGTCGAGTCATTGCGACCTGATCATCGCGGTCAACCTCAACTCCACCAACCAGCGCCACTACCAACTGCCGGTGATCCAGCGCCCGGCCGCGTTCAAGACCCGTTTCGACAGCCTGATCAATTCGTTGGGATCGAAATTGCCATTTCGCCGCAAACAGGCGGAACAATTGCTGCTGCTGGAAAAGGAAGCGTTGCTGGCGGAGGCTGCCGAGATCAATCCCTGGATCGAATCCGCCGAACCCGAAGCCCAGCAACCGGCGGCCGCGCCTGAACGTGACGGCGCGCCGAAGTCCGCCACCGGTTCGTTCATCATCGACAACGTGGGCCCGGCCTCGTTGCTGGATTTGATCAACCAGAGTTTCGAGGTGATGCAGACCTCGTTGGCGCAGTACAAGATCGCCGGTTATCCGCCGGATATCCTGATCAACGTACCGAAGCGGGTGTGCCGGTTTTTCGAGTTCTACAAGGCGCCGGAGCTGATCGCGCTGGGGCGGGAGATTGCGCGGGATACGCTGGACCGGTATGAGAACGACCAGAAGCGCGATTCCTGAAGTTCTCGGTTGACTGTCAGGCCCCTTTCGCGAGCAAGCTCGCACACATTGGATCTGTGGATGCTGAAGATCCCCTGTGTGCGAGCTTGCTCCGGGCGGCGTTCCGGCGATGAGGCCGGAACATTCAACACAGAACTAAAGGCTATCCTCACTCAAAAGCCGATACCCCACCCCCGCCTCGGTCACGATAAACCGCGGCCGGGTCGGATCATCCGCCAGCTTCTGCCGCAGATGCCCCACCACAATCCGCAAATAATGACTGTCTTCGGTATGGGTCGGCCCCCAGATGTCCTTGAGCAATTGCTGCTGGGTGATGACCCGTCCCGGATGCCGTGCCAGTTGCGCCAGCACCGCGTATTCCTTGCGGGTCAACCCCACTTCGCTGCCATCGAGCAGCACCCGGCGATACGCCAGGTCCACGGTCAAGGGGCCGAACGTCAGTGCCGCCTGTTGGGCTTCACCGGTCGGGGCCTGACGCAACAAGGCGCGGACCCGCGCCAGGAACTCCTGGATGCCGAACGGCTTGGTCACATAGTCGTTGGCACCGCCATCGAGGGCCTCGACTTTCTGCCCTTCGCTGGCACGCACCGACAGCACCAGCACCGGCACCGTCGACCATTGTCGAAACTCGCGCAGCACCTGCTGACCGTCCATGTCCGGCAAACCGAGGTCGAGCACCAGCAAGTCCGGTTTGTTCAGCGCGGCCTGCGCCAGCCCCTCGGTGCCGCTGCCGGCTTCCAGCACTTTGTAGCCCTGGGAAGCGAGGCTGATGCGCAGGAATTTGCGGATTTGCGGTTCGTCGTCAATGACCAAAATGGTCGCGGTCTGGCTCATGGTTTTCGATCGCGGCAAGGTGAGAGGCAAAGGGTATCAGGCTTCACTTTCAAAGCTCGGTTGTTCCTGCACCGGCAAGTGCAGGGTGATACAGGTGCCGCGCCCTTCGATGCCGTCGGCGACGCTGATCCGCCCGCCATGGGCACCGACCATGCCCTGACAGATGGCCAGCCCCAGCCCCGTGCCCTGTCCGCCACGATCGCCTCGCGCCGCGGTGTAGAACATGTCGAAAATTTTCGCTCGCTCCTCCTCCGGAATCCCCGGGCCTTCATCGCTCACCGCAAAAAACAGCTCGCTGTCGTCGGCGCCGACGCGCAATTGCAGGCGCCCGTGAGCCGGTGAAAAGCGTGCCGCGTTTTCCAGCACGTTGACCAGCGCCTGTTCGATCAGCGCGGCGTGGACAAACAGCAGCGGCAACTGCGCGGGCACCTCGGTGCTGACCTGCAACGGTGCCAGCACCGCGCGCAGGCGATTGAGCGCACTGCCGACGATGTCGGCCGGCGATACCCAGTCGCGTGCCAGCTTCAGGGCGCCATGACCGAGACGGGTCATGTCCAGCAGGTTCTGGATGTAGCGATCGAGGCGTTCGGCCTCATCGCGCGTGCCTTCGAGCAGCTCCCGGCGATCCTCCAGCGGGATGGCCTCCCCGAGGGCCAACAGGCTGTCGATGCTGCCGCGCATCGAGGTCAGCGGCGTGCGCAAATCATGGGACACCGACGCCAGCAAGGCACTGCGCAGTTGTTCGGTTTCGCCGTGCAGCCGCGCCGCTTCCAGGTCCTCGGCCAATTGCGCACGGGCCAGCGCCTGGGCCAGCGGCTGGCTCAATGCGGTCAACAAACGCCGACGCTGGCCGCTCAAGGTCTGGCCTTCCCTGGCACACACACCCAGCAGCGCCAACGGCCCATCCTCCACCGACAGCGGCCACCACCACCATCGGCCCAACGGTAACGTGCCGGTGCCTGCGCCAGCCGGCTGATCGTGTTGCCAGGCCCAATCGGCAGCGGCGCGTTCGGCTTCGGAAAACTCCAGCGGCCCACCGGTTTCGACTGTCCAGCCACTGTCCCCGTCGCGATCGAGCAGGCACACCTTCAGATCGGTCCAGCCGTTGAGGTGCTGGGCCGCCGCGCTGACCACGGCCTGGCGATCGGTGGCGGCCGTGAGCTTGCGCGACAGGTCGAGCAGTTCCGTGGTCTCTTCCTGGGTGTCGCGCAATGCCTGCAATTGCCGGCGCTGCCGGGCCGCAAGGTTACCGGTGAGCGCCGCCATCAGCAGGAAGAACAGCAAGGTCAGGACGTCTTCTTCGCGCTGGATGCTAAGAGAGAAATTCGGCGGAATGAACAGAAAATCATAGGTCAGAAACGACAGCGCCGCACAGGCCAGCGCCGGCCCGAGGCTGCTGCGCACCGCCACCAGCAATACGGCGGCGAGGAACACCAGTGAGATGTTCGGCAACGGCAGCACACTCGCCACGGCCCAGGCCAGCGCACTGGCCAACACCGTCGCCACGACCGCCAGGGCGTAGTCGAACCAGACCAGCGACTGCACCGAACGCTGGCGCGGTTGATGCGCTTCCTGATCACTGTCGAGGACGTTGATTTCCAGGCCGCGGGCATTGCGCAGCAAGCGCGATGCCAGGCCACCGCCGAACAGGCGCCGATGCCAACGCTGCCGGGACTGGCCCACCAGCACCAGGCTGGCACGACGTTCGGCGGCGTGCTGGATCAGGGTTTTCGCCACTTCGCCGGCGCGCAGCAGCACCACTTCGCCACCGAGACGCTCCGCCAGTTGCTGGGCGCTTTGCAGGCGCAGGCGCGATTGCTCGTCGCGCACGCGGCCGTTATCCACATGCACCAGACTCCACGGCAGATGCCGCCGCTGCGCACGCGGCTGGCGTGACGCACCAGGCGTTCGGCCTGGGCATCGCCATCGACGCCCACCAGCAAACGACCGCGCACCGCCGGTGCCGCCTGGCCGAGCTGGCGATAGCCCTGGGCCAGATCATTGTCGACCTGGGCGGCAGCGGTCTGCATCGCCAGTTCGCGCAGGGCGGTGAGGTTGGTCTGGGTAAAGAACGCATCGATGGCCGCCCGCGCCTGCTCCGGCACGTAGACCTTGCCCTCGCGCAGGCGCTCGAGCAGCTCGCGCGGCGGCAGATCGACCAGCAGCAATTCGTAGGCCTCTTGCAACACCCAGTCCGGCAAGGTTTCCCGAACCTGCACGCCGGTGATGCCACGCACCTGGTCGTTGAGGCTTTCCAGGTGCTGGACGTTGACCGTGGTGAACACGTCGATGCCGGCGGCAAGCAGCTCCTGGATATCTTGCCAGCGCTTGGCGTGGCGACTGCCGGGGGCGTTGCTGTGGGCCAGTTCATCCACCAGCGCCAGTTTCGGCCGGGCCGCGAGCAAGCCGTCGAGGTCCATTTCTTCGAGCATTACCCCACGGTATTCCGAGCGCACCAGAGGCTGCTGCGGCAAGCTGCCGAGCAGTGCCTCGGTTTCGGCGCGGCCATGGGTCTCGACCACCCCGGCGATGACTTTGACCCCCTGACGCAGTTGGCTGTGGGCTGCCTGCAACATGGCGTAGGTCTTGCCGACACCGGGCGCGGCGCCGAGAAAAACCTTGAGCCGGCCACGTCCATCCCGGGGCAGGTCTGCTAACAGCGCGTCGGCGCGGCCGGAGTTGCTCATGCTTGAAGCTCACTTTATTCAGAGATTAATGCAGTGGCTGTCAGGGCCTCTTCGCGGGCAAGCCCGCTCCCACAGGGGACAATGGTGGATACAAAATTTGTGACCACTATTGATCCCTGTGGGAGCGGGCTTGCCCGCGAATGCGCCACTACCGGTTTACAGCTTATCCAGCGCCCTGTTCAGCGCCAACACATTCACCACGGCGGCCCCACCAACGGCTGCTCGATGTGCGCCTCCAGCAACTGCTGCAGCGCAGTCACCGGCAAATGGCGCGCCGCCGCCACTCGCGCCAGTTGATAGGCAATCGCCGCCGGTGGCAAGTGTGGATCAAGGCCGCTGCCAGAAGTGGTCAGCAGCGCCAACGGCACCGCGCCCTGGCCGGGCACCAACAGTTTATTGGCCTCATCGATCACCCGCGTGGCCAGGGCCGGGTTGCTCGGCGCGAGGTTGCTCGCGCTGCTCGACACGGTGGCAAATGCACCGGCCGATGGCCGCGGATGGAACCAGGCGTCACCGGCGAAATCCTGGGCGATCAACGCCGAGCCACGGACCTTGCCGTCGGCGTCACGAACCAGGCTGCCATTGGCCTGATCCGGGAACGCGACCTGGGCGACACCGGTGACGACCAAGGGGTAGGCGACGCCGGTGATCAGGGTCATCAGGACCAACAGGCTCAGGGCCGGACGTATCATAGTGGACATTTCAAACTCCTCGAATTCATGGATACCCCCTGTAGGAGCGAGCTTGCTCGCGAAGAACCAGAGGGTGCCGCGTTCATCCAGACAGTACGCGTTATCGTTAACGCCCATCGCGAGCAATCGAGCGTCGACCGGCTGCTCCTACAGGGGGTGTTCGGTCAAACCAGATGCAACGCCGTCAACAGCATGTCGATCGCCTTGATCCCCACGAACGGCACCACAATCCCGCCCAGCCCGTAGATCAGCAGATTGCGCCGCAACAACGCTGACGCACTCGCCGCCTGCACCCGCACGCCGCGCAGGGCCAACGGGATCAGCACCACGATGATCAAGGCGTTGAACACGATCGCCGAGAGGATCGCGCTCTGCGGACTGCTCAGGTGCATGATGTTGAGCACGCCGAGTTGCGGGTAGATCGAGGCGAACAACGCCGGCAGGATCGCGAAATATTTGGCCACGTCGTTGGCGATGGAAAAGGTGGTCAATGCGCCGCGGGTCACCAGCAATTCCTTGCCGATCTGCACCACGTCCAGCAGCTTGGTCGGGTCGCTGTCGAGGTCGACCATGTTGGCCGCCTCGCGCGCGGCTTGCGTGCCGTCGTTCATCGCCATGCCGACATCCGCCTGGGCCAGGGCCGGGGCATCGTTGGCGCCGTCGCCGCACATGGCGACCAGGCGACCGTCGTTCTGTTCATGGCGAATGCGCGCCAGTTTCTTCTCCGGCGTGGCTTCGGCCAGCACGTCATCCACGCCCGCCTCGGCCGCAATCGCCGCCGCCGTCAGCGGGTTGTCGCCGGTCACCATGACGGTGCGGATCCCCAGCTTGCGCAGTTCGGCGAAACGCTCGCGGATGCCAGGCTTGACCACATCCTTGAGGTGAATCGCACCGAGCAATTTACCGTCGCCGCAGACCAGCAACGGTGTGCCGCCACTCTGGGCGATCCGGTCGATTTCACGGGACAGTGCGGGGGCGAGATCGGCGCGTTTGAGGCCAACGAACGCCAGCAGCGAATCCACTGCGCCCTTGCGATAGACCCGCCCCTGATAGTCGACACCGGACAGGCGAGTCTCGGCACTGAACGGCACCGCCGCCAGCCCTTCGAGGCTCGGCTCGGGCTGTGGATGAGTCCCGCGCAGGTACTCGACAATGGATTTGCCTTCCGCCGTGTCATCGGCCAGCGACGCGAACAGTGCGCCTTCAGCCAGCTCCCTGGCGCTCACGCCCGGCGCCGCATGAACCGCGGTGCAACGGCGATTACCGAAGGTGATGGTGCCGGTCTTGTCCAGCAGCAGGACGTGCACGTCCCCCGCCGCTTCCACCGCGCGCCCGGATTTGGCAATCACGTTCAGCCGCACCAGACGGTCCATCCCGGCAATCCCGATGGCGGACAGCAACCCGCCGATGGTGGTCGGGATCAGCGTGACCAATAACGCCACCAGGAACACCAGCGGCAGGCTGCCATTGGCGAAGTGGGCGAAGGGTTGCAGGGTGACAACCACCAGCAGGAAGATCAGCGTCAGACCGATCAGCAGGATATCGAGCGCCACTTCGTTCGGGGTTTTCTGGCGTTTGGCGCCTTCGACCAGGGCGATCATGCGATCCAGGGTCGACTCGCCGGGGTTGGCGGTGATGCGCACCAGCAGCCAGTCGGAGACCAGGCGGGTGTTGCCGGTGACAGCCGAACGGTCGCCGCCGGACTCACGGATCACCGGCGCGGACTCACCGGTAATCGCCGCTTCGTTGACCGCGGCAATGCCTTCGATCACCTCGCCGTCACCGGGGATCATTTCCCCGGCTTCGACGCGCACCACATCGCCCTTGCGCAAGCTGGCAGCGGGCACCACCTGGAAGGCGCCGCCGGTGGTTTTGCGCCGGGCGCTCAAACCTTCGCTGCCAGCCTTGAGGCTGTCGGCGCGGGCCTTGCCGCGCCCCTCCGCCAGGGCTTCGGCGAAGTTGGCGAAAAGCACGGTGAACCACAACCACAGGGCGATTTGCGCGGCGACAAAGGTCGGCACGGCGTTGTCGGGAATGAAGCACAGCACGGTGGTGAGAATGGCGGTCAGCTCCACCACCAGCATCACCGGTGCACGCTGCAATTGCCGTGGGTCGAGCTTGACGAAGGCTTGCACCAGCGCCGGGCGCCACAGGGCCGAGATCGCGGTTTTCGGTTGTTCCGGGGCCTTCACGACGGCGGCTTTGGATACGGGCATATTCATCATCCTGCTCCTAAAATAAAGAGGCTCAGAAGCCCATGCTCAGATGTTCGGCAATCGGGCCCAGCGCCAGGGTCGGCAAGAAGGTCAAACCACCCACCAGCAAAATGGTCACGGTCAGCAAGGTCACAAACAGCGGGCCATGGGTCGGGAAGCTGTTCTGGCCGATCGGCGCGGTCTTCTTCATCGCCAGGCTGCCGGCCAGGGCCAGTACCGGCAGGATGTAACCGAAGCGACCGATCAACATGCCCAGGCCCAGCATCAGGTTGTGAAACGCCGTGTTGGCGCCGAAGCCACCAAACCCCGAACCGTTGTTGGCACTGGCCGAGGTGTAGGCGTACAGCAGCTGACTGAAACCATGGGCGCCGGGATTGCTCACCGCCGCGACAGGGCCGGGCAGACTGGCGGCAATGGCGCCGAGCACCAGCACACCGACCGGCATCACCAGCAAGGTCACCACCAGCAGCTGCACCTCCCTGGCCTGCAGTTTCTTGCCCAAATATTCAGGCGTGCGACCAATCATCAGCCCGGCGAGGAACACCGCGATCAACACGTTGAGCAACATGCCGTACATCCCGGCGCCGACGCCGCCGAAGATCACCTCGCCGACCATCATGTTCACCAGCGCCACCATGCCGCTCAGCGGGTTGAGGCTGTCGTGCATGCCGTTGACCGAACCGTTGGACGCCGCGGTAGTCGTCACCGACCACAGCACCGTGGCGGTGGTGCCGAACCGCGCTTCCTTGCCTTCCAGCGGTGCGGTCTGTTCGACGGCAACGTTGTCCAGGGTCGGGTTCGGCTGGTACTCGGCCCACAGCGAAGTCGCGCCGCCGATCAGGAACAGCGCCAGCATGCAGGCGATGATCGCGCGGCTCTGGCGCAGGTCCTTGACGTAGTGGCCGAAGGTGAACACCAGCGCCACCGGGATCAGGATGATCGACGCCATTTCGAACAGGTTGCTCCAGGCCGTCGGGTTCTCGAACGGATGCGCCGAGTTGACGCCAAAGAAGCCACCACCGTTGGTGCCCAGTTGCTTGATCGCAATCTGGCTGGCGGCCGGGCCGAGCGGGATCACCTGATCAACGCCCTGCATCGTTACGGCATTCACATACTGCGCGAGGGTTTGCGGCACGCCCTGCCAGACCAGATACAGCGCCAGCAGCAGGCACAGCGGCAGCAGGCCATAGAGGGTGGCGCGGGTCATGTCGACCCAGAAGTTGCCCAGGGTGGCGGTCGACTTGCGACCGATACCGCGACACAGCGCTACCAATACCGCCAGGCCGGTAGCGGCGCTGACGAAGTTCTGCACGGTGAGGCCGGCCATCTGGCTCAGGTAACTGAGGGACGCTTCACCGCTGTAGGCCTGCCAGTTGGTGTTGGTCATGAAACTGATGGCGGTATTGAACGCCAGGGTCCATTCCTGACCCGGCAAGTGCTGCGGGTTAAGCGGCAAATAGTCCTGGAATAACAGGATCGTGAACAACAGCAAGAAGCCCGCGAGGTTGAAGGCGAGCAAGGCCAGGGCGTATCGCTGCCAGCTCTGTTCGACCTGCGGATCGACGCCGGCCACTTTGTAACACCCGCGCTCGACCGGTCCGAGGATCGGGGTCAGCCAGGTGCGCTGCCCCTCCATGACCTTGTAAAAGAACCGCCCGAGAAACGGCGCCGGGATCAGCACCACGGCCAGGAAGGCGAGGATCAGCCAATAGTCGTAACTGTGCATGATCGCTCCTAGTTCCGGTCTGCGCGCAACAGCGCAACCAACAGATAAATGAACAGTCCCACTGCCAGCAGCAGTGACACTCCGTCCAGAACACTCATGGAAATTCTCCGTGTTACGGCGTATTGCCGCGTGTGCAGTCATTGTCGGCAAGGAGGCTGTAAAGGAACGAGATCGAGGGGGATGGCGGGGTATAAAGAAAGCGTAAAGAGTGGGGTTACGCCGGGGTTACAGGGGAGTTCGGGTGGCGCTCGCGGCGACTGGTGCGCTACGCCTGACGGGTTGACGCATCGGCTACTCGCATCAGTGCACGCTTTGAGCAAGAATGTCGGGCATTGATGACTATTGCCGGAACACTGCCCATGAATGTAATCGCCACCGATTTGCCCGGTGTACTGATCATCGAACCGAAAGTTTTTGGGGATGAGCGAGGTTTCTTTTACGAGAGCTTCAACGCCAAGGCTTTTGAAGATGCCACAGGCCTGCACGCTCAATTCGTTCAGGACAATCATTCGCGCTCGCAAAAAGGCGTATTGCGTGGACTGCATTACCAACTGGAAAACACCCAGGGCAAACTGGTGCGCGTGACGGCCGGTGAAGTACTCGATGTCGCCGTGGACATTCGCCGCAGCTCACCGCATTTCGGCAAATGGGTCGCGGTGCGCCTGTCCGCCGAAAACCATCGCCAGCTCTGGGTCCCGGAAGGTTTCGCCCACGGTTTTGTGGTGTTGAGCGATTTCGCCGAGTTTCTCTACAAGACCACCGACTACTACACGCCCTCTGCCGAGCGCAGCATCCGCTGGGACGATCCGGACCTGGCCATTGACTGGCAACTGGACGAAGCACCGCAACTGTCCGCAAAGGATCAGGCGGCGAAGTTCTTCAAGGACGCCGAGGTTTTTGCCTGACCGTGAACGGTCACAGCCGTTGCATCACCCCGTTCTGCCGACAAGCTACATCCATTCGCGCTATCGACTTCTGAAAAAGGCAGGCCAACATGCGTATCCTCATTACCGGCGGTGCAGGCTTCATTGGCTCCGCCCTGATTCGCGAGCTGATTCGGCACACCGAGCATGAAGTGCTCAATCTGGACAAGCTGACCTACGCCGGCAATCTTGAATCGCTGACCAGCATTGCCCATGACACTCGCTACGAGTTCGTTCAAGCCGATATCGTCGATCAGGTGACGGTCAGCGCGGTGCTGACACGTTTCCAACCGCACGCGATCATGCACCTGGCAGCGGAATCCCACGTCGATCGTTCCATCGACGGACCTTCGGATTTCATCCAGACCAATATCGTCGGCACCTACAGCCTGCTGGAAGCCGCTCGTGCCTATTGGCACACCCTCGCCGAGCCGGAAAAAAGCGCCTTTCGCTTTCATCACATTTCCACCGACGAGGTCTACGGCGACCTGAGCGGCACTGATGATCTGTTTACGGAAACGACGCCCTACGCCCCGAGTTCGCCCTACTCCGCCAGCAAAGCGGCCTCCGACCACCTGGTCCGTGCCTGGCAGCGCACCTATGGCCTGCCGGTGTTGCTGACAAACTGCTCGAATAATTACGGACCGTTCCACTTCCCCGAAAAACTGATTCCGTTGGTGATCCTCAATGCCCTGGCCGGCAAACCGCTACCGGTGTACGGCGATGGCCTGCAAGTTCGCGACTGGCTGTTCGTTGAAGATCACGCCCGGGCGTTGCTCAAAGTAGTGACCACGGGCATTGTCGGCGAGACCTACAACATCGGTGGGCACAACGAGCAGAAGAATATCGATGTGGTGCGAAGTCTCTGCGCCCTGCTCGACGAGCTGGCACCGCACAAGCCTGAAGGTGTCGAGCACTATGCCGACCTGATCACCTTCGTCCAGGATCGTCCTGGCCATGACCTGCGCTACGCGATCGATGCCGGCAAGATCGAGCACGAGCTGGGCTGGGTGCCCCGGGAAACATTCGAAACCGGCTTGCGCAAGACGGTGCAGTGGTACTTGAACAACCTGGAATGGTGCCGTCGGGTTCAGGACGGCAGCTACCAGGGTGAACGCCTTGGCGCCATCAATTCCCGGGAGCTGCTCGCATGATCAAAGGTATCGTTTTGGCGGGTGGCTCGGGCACACGCCTGCATCCGATCACGCTCGGAGTGTCCAAACAGCTGTTGCCGGTCTACGACAAACCGATGATCTATTACCCGATATCGGTCCTGATGCTGGCCGGCATCAAAGAAATCCTAGTGATCTCTACACCACAGGACCTGCCTCAGTACCGCAACCTGCTGGGGGATGGGAGTCAGTTCGGGGTCAGCTTCCACTATGCCGAACAACCGTCTCCGGATGGACTGGCCCAGGCGCTACTGATTGGCGAAGCGTTCATTGGCAATGATGCGGTGTGCCTGATCCTCGGCGACAACATTTTCCATGGCCAGCACTTCAGCGAGCAGTTGCAAAACGCGATAACACGCTGTTCTGGCGCGACCATATTCGGCTATTGGGTCAAAGACCCGGAACGTTTCGGGGTGATTGATTTCGACAGCCAGGGCCGTGCCCTGTCGATCGAAGAAAAGCCGAAAGTACCGAAATCCAGCTATGCCGTCACCGGCCTGTACTTCTACGACAACGATGTAGTCGAGATCGCCAAGTCGATAAAGCCTTCGCCTCGCGGCGAACTGGAGATCACCGACGTCAACAATGTGTATCTCAAACGCGGCGACCTGCAAGTCGAGCGTTTCGGACGCGGTTTCGCCTGGCTCGATACCGGCACCCACGACAGCTTGCTCGAAGCTTCTCAGTACGTGCAGACCATCGAACATCGACAAGGCTTGAAAGTCGCCTGCCTCGAAGAGATCGCTTATGAGAATGGCTGGATCAACCGCGAACAGCTGCTGGAGCGCGCCCACTACTTCGGCAAGACGGGATATGGTCAGTACCTGCTCAAGCTGGCCGGGGAAACACAATGAATGCGTTTGAAACCAACCTGCGCGGTGCAGCTGTCGCCGGTAAAAGCTTGCAAGAGGCTGATCCGCTTCTATGAGAATTCTCATCAGCGGCCAGCATGGCCAGGTCTCACGCGAACTGCAGCGTCGACTGGGAAGTATCGGCGAGTTGATTGTGCTGGGTCGTGATCAGCTCGATCTGGCGCAGCCCGATCAGATTCGCCATCAGGTACAGCATGTGCGTCCCGATCTGATCATCAACGCGGCGGCCTATACAGCGGTCGATCTGGCCGAAAGCGAGCCAGAAACAGCCTTTGCCGTTAACGCGGTGGCACCCGGCATTTTAGCGGAAGAAGCGCTGAAGCTCGGCATCCCGCTGATTCACTACTCCACTGATTATGTATTCGACGGCACAAAGTTTAGACCTTACAACGAAAGCGACACTGCGAATCCGCTCGGGGTTTACGGCCAGAGCAAGCTGGCGGGCGAACAGGCGATCACCGAGGTGCAAGGCCAACATCTCATCCTGCGCACCAGTTGGATCTATTCAACCCATGGCCGCAATTTTCTGCTGACGATGCAACGCCTGCTGCAAGAACGTCCGGAGGTACGCGTTGTCGCCGATCAGATCGGGGCGCCTACCTGGGCGGGCACAATCGCCAACAGCACCCTTTCCCTGATCAAACGCTGGCAGGCGGGTGACGTTGCTGCCTGGGGCACTTATCATCTGACCGCTCAGGGTCAAACCTCCTGGTTTGGCTTCGCCCAGGCCATCGGCGAAGCATTACGGCAACAGGGGAAGCCCTGTGCAACCCTGTTGCCCATTCCCTCCAGCGATTATCCGACGCCAGCAGCCCGGCCGCTAAACTCATGCCTGGATTGCAGGCGCCTACAACTGGATTGGGGCGTCAGGCAACCCGACTGGCAAACTGCGCTGCGCGAGTGTCTTGCCGAGCAAGGCTAACCAGGTTTTTGCCAGGCGTCGGCGGATGCGATGTTAACGAGCCTTACACCATTGCCATCCAGGAGCAGCATGCGGCAACTACAAGGATGTGCGGCGTGCACGGCAGATCAGGCATAGAATGGAACCACTGCGAAAATAAATCGCTCAAAGTGGTATGCACGATCGATTGGCGAAACCCGCCAACCGGCCTGCCCTCAAGGAGAGCCCTATGCCCTGGTATGCCTGGTTGATTCTGGTCGTTGCAATCGGCTCGATCGTTGGCGGTTTGATGATGCTGCGCGACACCGCCAACAAGGTCGAGCTGACCGAAGAGCAACGCAAACGCGTCGCTGAACGCAACGCGCAAGCGGATGCCAAGGATGCGCAGGACCGCTAGATAGATTGCAAAGATCAAAAGATCAAAAGATCAAAAGATCGCAGCCTGCGGCAGCTCCTACGGGGGATATGTGTTTCCCTGCAGGAGCTGCCGCCGGCTGTGATCTTTTCGCTCGTGCCATGGTCCGTTTACTGCTCCCAATCCGCCTTGGCAATGTGCAAGCCATGCAGCCCCTTGTACGCCGCGCGCTCCGGCTGGCTCCAGCCCGCCAGCAGCGAATCCTGCAACTGATAGATTTCCACCCCGAGCGGTCGACACACGCTCAGCGGATCCTGCGCATCCGGCCCCCACATGGCCAGCGAAAGATCGCCGCCCGGACAGGTTGACAGTGCACACAGCAGATCGATTTCGGCGAAGAACTCCAGATAGTCGCCCTTCTGTGCCGGACAGGCTTTCATGAAGTACATGTCGTCGTGGTTCAGGCCGGTGCACTGGAAAATATTCAACACGTCGTGCACGTCGAACTCGGTCAAGCCATGGGGCAACACCGCTCGAGTCAGGTTCGAATGACAGTGGTGATGGAAGTCTTCGCCGGTGAGCATTTTGTTCACATAGGGATCGCAACGCGTGCCGAGCAAATCGTGCAAGCGGCCACCGTGCTCGTCGATACCGTAACCGGCCAGGCTGTCATCGGTGATGGTCACCAGGGGCCGTAAAAACGGCAGGTTCGACCAGAGCCGGTCATGGGTACTGACATGCGCGCCTTGCAGCTGTCGGGTCCGGGCCGCCCACAAGCGTTCACGCGGGTCGTTGGCATTCCACACATTGAAATCCCCGACTTGCGGGCCAACTGGCGTCGTGACCCGGAACACGTGTCCAGCCGGTACCTTCCACGCGCGACCGGTGCGGATCGGCACTTCAAAGGCTTCAATCAGCGTGCGCCCATCCTTCGCGTCGCGGATCCGTTCGTAGAACGCAGTGTCCACCTGCAAGGCCGAGCCTTTGCTGACTTGATAGGCCGCCGGATAGTCTTTGTACATGGCATGCGTCCTCGATTAAAAGAAATCACTATTCGTGCCAGCTCAATCGATATAGCAAAGACCAAGTTGGACGCATCTGCATGCTTTTTAGCAATAAAAGTACAGTCACCATCCAATTTTCATTGGTTAAGATGGTGCATTGTTGCGGAGATTCGAAATGCGTTACTCGCAGGACCATAAAGCTCAGACCCACCAACGCATCATCAAGGAAGCATCAGCGCGGTTTCGTCGCGATGGTATTGGTGCGACCGGCTTGCAGCCGCTGATGAAAGCGCTGGGTTTGACTCACGGCGGCTTCTACTCGCATTTCAAGTCCAAGGACGAACTGGTAGAAAAAGCCCTGCAAGCAGCGGGAGATCAGGTAGACGTTATATGCGCCGAACTGTTTGCCCAGGATCAACCGCTGGAAACATTCATTGATACCTATTTGTCTGAATGGCACCAGACTTCACCGGATGAAGGTTGTCCGCTTCCGACCATGTCGTCGGAACTCGGTCTGCGCGGGCAACCAAGCCCGACCTCTGACGCAGTGCTCAATGCACGGCTCGACCAGGTGCAAGCCGCGCTCGAAAGCGAGGACGCCGCCGAACGCGCCATCGTCATCATGTCGACCCTGGTCGGCGCGCTGCTGCTATCGCGCAGTGTCGAAAATCCGCAGTTCGCCCAGCGGATTCTCGACATCACCCGTGTCTATCTCAAACGAACCGGGGATTAACCCTGCCAGCGCTTGAACAGCACACTGGCATTGACCCCGCCAAAGCCGAAGCCATTGGACAATGCGTATTCAATAGCCATCGGCCGTGCCTGACCATGGACGATGTCCACGCCTTGGGTAGCGGGGTCCGGGTTATCGAAATTGAGGGTCGCCGGCACGACCTGGTCGCGAATCGCCAACAGCGTGAAGATTGCCTCGATTCCGCCTGCCGCACCGAGCAAATGCCCGGTGGCAGATTTGGTCGAAGTCACCGCAATGTTGTTGTCCGTACCGAACACCGCCTTGATGGCGGCCAGCTCACCGAGGTCGCCAATCGGCGTCGAGGTTGCGTGGGCGTTGAGATGCTGCACCTGCGCAGGTGAAATACCCGCCTGGGCCAACGCCAGCAACATCGCTCGCTGTGCACCGCTGCCATCCTCGGGCCCGGCGGTCAGGTGATAGGCGTCGGCGCTGGTGCCATAGCCGACCAACTCGGCCAACGGCTGCGCGCCGCGAGCCAGGGCATGCTCCAGGGATTCGATCACCAGCAGACCGGAGCCCTCGCCCATGACGAAGCCATCGCGACCGCTGTCGAACGGCCGCGAAGCACGCTCCGGGGTGTCATTGTAAGCACTGGACAAGGCGCGAGCCGCGGCAAATCCGGCCAGACTGACGCGATCGATCGCCGCTTCCGCACCGCCGCACACCGCAATGTCCGCCTCACCACAACGAATCAGCCGCGCCGCATCGCCAATCGCCTGAACCCCGGCCGCGCACGCCGTCACCGGAGCACCCAACGGGCCCTTGAAACCGTGCTGAATCGACACATGACCGGCAGCCAGGTTGACCAGAAACGAAGGAATGGTGAACGGCGACAAGCGCCGCGGCCCCCGGCTGTCGGTAGTACGCACCGCATCGGCAATCGCGCCGAAACCGCCCACGCCGGAACCGATAATGGTCGCCGTACGCTCTTGGGCATTGGCGTCCTGCGCCTGCCAACCCGCTTGCTCGATTGCCTGACGAGCCGCCTCCATGGCAAACAGAATGAAGCGGTCCATCTTCTTCTGCTCTTTCGGCGCCGTGGCCCGGTCCGGGTCAAAACCCGCCTCGGCATCCTCCGCCAGCGTCGGCACTGCACCACCGACCCTGGTCGACAGATCGGCCACCACCTCGTCGGGCAAATTGCGTATCCCCGAACGCCCCGCCAACAAACGCGCCCAGACAGCCTCGACACCACTCCCCAACGGCGACACCAGGCCCATGCCTGTCACAACCACTCGACGATCACTCATACTGCAATTACCTCAAGCCAATGGATGGCACCTCACTTGTAACGCGAGGCGGCCTTGCTTTTGGAAAGATTCGGCGCCATCACATGACGCGCCGCAACGAAGGCGTCCCAGTCGGCGGCATCCGGCAACGAAGGGATAGTGACCAACTCACCCTGATCCAGCCCCGACAACGCCGCATCCACCATCTCCCCCGCCTCCATCACCATATCCTCAGGGATCTGGGTAGCATCGATACCGGAGCGTTCCCAGATCTCGGTGCGTGTCACACCAGGCAACACGGCTTGAACCTTGACCCCGGTGCCATCCAGCTCGGCATTCAACGACTGGGTCAGACTTAACACATATGCCTTGCTGGCGCTGTAAGTTGCGTTGAAACGCTCGGGAAACAATGCCACCACCGAGGCAATGTTAATGATCGTCCCCCGGCCCGCCTTGGCAAAACCAGCCGCCGCCGCCGAAGCCAGCCGCGTCACCGTTGTAACGTTGAGCTGGATCAATCGCTCCAACTGGTCCATGTCGGCATTAGCCAACAAGCCATCCGCTGCAACACCGGCGTTGTTCAGCAGCAAGCTGATACTGGAATCGCTACGCAGGCGCTGCTCAAGCTTGAGCACATCATCCTTTTGCGTCAGGTCAGCCCTGAGCACCTCGACCTGAACCCCATGCTCGGCGCGCAACCTGCTCGCCGCCGCTTCCAGCCGCTCCTGATCGCGAGCCACCAGCAACAAATCAAAACCACGCGCCGCCAAGCGCTCGGCGTAGATCGCGCCGATACCGGAAGAGGCACCGGTGACGAGGGCAGTGCCTGGGTTTTGGGGAGAGTTCATGAGAGTGCTCCTTGGGGATGCTTGAGAGGAAGGCTAGCGCATGAGGCCTAAACGCCTCAGCGAAATTATTATAGGCATAATCCGATAGTAATATGATAGTCGTAATTTTTTAGGCGACAGACAGAGAATGGCGCGTCACGGCGGGCTCGAAGCGAACCGTATCCGTATGTCGTTGTCCATGATTGCAGTCCTGCGCAATCCACCACAAGGTCAAGTCCGGGACAATGCCGCCGGTTTTCGGCGAGCGAGTCGAAGCGGACCAGCCGCAGGCGATCGTCAGCCGCGTCGGCGACACGCCTGCATTCAAGTCCGCCTGTCCGGGGCACCCTACCGCTACCTTAAGAGTGCGAAGAAAACAGCATGAGCATGAATCGCATCATTTTCGACAGACTGTCCAATCCGCGGAATATCGCCTTGACCTCCCTGGTGTTGGTCCCTTTGTTCTTCTTGCTCTGGTTTATTTCTCCAGTCAATCCGACGATGGAAGAGGCGCAATCCTGGTCCACACTCAGTGTGGTCGGTTCACTCGTCTACTTGATCCTGTCCAGCGCGCTTGTTCATCGAACTATCGTACATACGTACGTGCTTTTTATTGCTTGCATATCGTTATTTATCGGGGGACGTTTCGTCGCCCATGCAATGGGGTTCGACCTCTCGATCTTGGGAATGGAAACCAACTTCTTCTCCGTTCACCGGCCAGACTTTGTCACTATCGAACTGAATGCGAATGAAGGCATTCGCTTGGCGCTCTACATAGTGACTTGCCTGCATGCGATGCACGCTGGATACATGTTTTCGTTTTGGAAAACACCGAAAACCGTCGCGCCACCGATGGATCTGGAGTGGACAAAAACCCTGCGAATCCCCGCCATCATTCTCGCCACTGTTTCAACATTGGCTTTCATGGTCAGTTTCCCCGAGGTTTATCGAAGCGTTCACAATGAGGGATACATATCACTCTACAAAGCCGCCTCGTCTGACTTCACCACGCGCGGCAGCACCGCCGCCCAATATGGACTTTTGCTGGCGCTCGGCCTGGCATTCGCTTCCCGGATCAAATGGCTGGGATGGTGCATATTGGGTTTGTTGGCAATCTACTACATTGCCAACCTGCAGCTGGGCGTTCGCGGCGGCATCATGGGATTCGCGTTACTCTGCGTGTGGTTGTTTCACACTCAAATAAGACGCATTGATCGTATTGCACTAGTGGGACTGCCTGTTCTTCTCGCCGGTTTGATAATACTGGCGGCGATAGGCCCCCGCGCGGCTCACTTCGGAGAAAACACCGCGGTCTTTCTGCCTTGGTTCATCGATAATCAAGGATTGACGGCGCTTTATATCCATTCATCCATGCAGATTGACACCTACCCCTCACTCGCCTACCTGCACAGTATCTTCCCCGCAACACCGATTGTTGCCAAGCTCCTGGGTATCAGCATTCCGCTGGATCAACTGTATTTCGGGCAATTCCTTTCCAAGGCAGTGCTTTCAGGTGATGCCTATGGGCAAGGGTTCGGCATGGGATGGTCACTGTTTTCGGATTTCTACGCGTACACTTTATGGATTCCGGGGATGTATCTGATTGCTGCAGCCGGTTTCGGAGCAGTGTTGGCCAGGCTTGCAAGCTCTACCAACCCACTCGTTTTTGGGGCACATGTGATGATCTTCGTGAAAATCATGTTGCTTCCACGAACAGGGCTTTACAGCGTCGTTCCCTTCCTCATCGCGTACGCGGCCATACTGGGCGCCTGCTACTTCGGCAGCCGCCTTATGGGACGGAAACTGGGAGTATCGATGAAGTAAGACTGGAGGAACGGCGCCCGGCCCTGGCGCCCCTCCATGCATTTACCTGAAGCCGTCTGGTATTCGCTGTCACCCTGACTACCGAGAGGGCGGCGCGATCGCCTGGGTATCACCCTTATCGCCCGCCACTTGCCCAAAAAGCCTGTTTTTTATGACGACGGCACAAATCACCATATACAAGGTGAACATTGGCTGACGAAGCATGAAGTGAGCGCCAGAAAAGACCATCAATATCACCAGCAGTGTTATCGAATAGGGGTCGCGCGCCTTGAATGCTCCGACCATCAGCCACAAGTACAATGCAGCAAAGAGGATGACGCCTACGACGCCTACTTGCGTAAGCATGTCCAACAGAAGGTTATGGGCTTCCTGTCTATCTTCAGGCGAATCCAGATAGGAAAATGCGCCGGGTCCATGGCCGACTATTGGGGACAGCTTCCAGACTTCAAAAGCGTGGATCCATAAGGTTTTACGCACACCTGCCTTATTAGGGTCCATCCCTATCCCCAGCGCTGAATCGGATTTTCCAAAGGCGAGAGGGGCTGGAGCCATTTTGTTACCAGCACGTTGCCCCTTCGACAGGTCCCGATTGAACGCTGGAGCAAAACCCAAGGAAGTGAGGAAGCTTGAGGATTTTGAAGTGTGCCCGGCCCCTGACGGTTCATCCTTGTCAGCTCGTGCGGACAACCCGGCCGACGACATTTTTTCCGAGATTTCTGCCCGGACACTTTCAAAGGCTTGCTGGCCAGCGCCGTCAAAGAAAAATTTAAATGAAGCAAATGCGAGCACAAAGGCGACGATCATTGTCGCAAAAAATCTCCAGTTCATATTCCCCAGCCAACGCCAGGCTATTACCGTCATTAACGGAAGCCCGATGCACCATGCCAAAAGCAGCGCATCGCTTCTTACACAAAATCCTAAAAAGAAAAAGAACCACAAAAAAAAAGAACTTCTTGACGAACCGCCACCCATGCCAACGGCTGTTTTGGGATACAGCTGCCAGCCAGATAGGCACTGGCAACAAAAATAATGCAAGTTGGTTAGGGTTGGTTGACCAGGCCGCCACACGGGACGGGTAGAACGTAGTATTGATCTCCAGCAAATCCGAGAGCCAGACGCTGCCGATCAAAAATATAAATAACGGAATGGCGAGCAGCAAGACAGGGATAGTGCCCATGGCTCTAATGAACCGCTGAAACTCGGCCTTGGTTAAATCACCGACATAAGTCAGAACAATCAGAGTGAAACCAGCAGCATATAAATAGGCAATTGCGGTATGTATCGTGCCCTCGCCGTGCACAGACCCTACGAAATATCCAACAATGGCGGTGGCAATGAACGCGATCCAGAACAACATTAATGGATGTTTCAGATTCTGCAGGAAGTTACTTCGACGCAAAAACACAAACGCTGCCAGGAAAACTATGATTTCCCCCACACCTACAGGCAGACCTGGAAACCGCAGCATGGTCGAAACCGACAGGAAGGCGACCAACGCCGCTATTACAGGAACAACACTATTTTTATGCATTGGCGTACAACACTCTCTGATCAACGACCAAGGCTGGTGACTACCCGGGTGAAACTGAAGGCACCAGCAACATCGGCAGGGAGTATGCCATAAGCTCAGATGTGGGAACTCATTTCACGAGCAAGCTTCTGCGGCGTCTCATCGGCCCATGCAAAAGGCCGGTCAATGACCGGCCTCTGGCATTAAATACAACGGCTTAATTCACCTCGAGCCTGTCACGGTTTCTATCGAGGATTACCTTACCGATCCCTTTTACCTCAAGCAGTTCGTCCGCAGAAGCAAACGGCCCATTACTATCACGATATGCAACAATCGCCTGAGCCTTAGCTTCACCCACACCTATTAGCTCCTGCTGTAGCGTTAGCGCATCGGCCTTATTGAGATCGACCTTGCCGGCCTGAGTCTTGGGGGCAGCTTCCGTTACCACCGGTGCAGTGACAGCTTCGGTCTTACCCGCCGGGGCCGCAGTAATTCCCATAGAGAAGCTGCTCAGAAGGGCAAAAACCAGAGAGTAGAAATAGCCAGTACGCATATATGACGCTCCATGACATCAATTTAAGAGAGCAGCTTTCCCGAAGCTGCTCTCTAAACGTAGGTGATGTCTGAAGCCTGTCAAAAACCGGTCCGTTACAGCATGTGAAACAATCAGGGTTCGAGGCGGCGTTGCTGATAGATCCAGTCGACGATTTCACCGTCGGGCGCATAGCCGCTGACGGAGTCTCGCAAGAGCTGACGCACACGCGTGTAGTCGTCCTGTTCGACAGCAGACAAGAGTTCGTTCAACCGGGCTTTAAGCACATCCCACGGCAGATGGTCTTCATTGGCACTCATGATCATTGGATGAGAAGTCGCCACGACCCCATCGCCGATCAGCAACTCTTCGTACAATTTCTCCCCCGGTCGCAACCCACTGAACTCGATGGCGATATCGCCGTGTGGATTGCGCTCCGAGCGAACGCTCAAGCCGGAAAGGTGAATCATTTTCTCAGCCAGCTCGACTATTTTCACCGGTTCACCCATATCCAGCACGAAAACGTCTCCGCCTTGCCCCATCGAGCCGGCCTGGATGACCAGCTGCGCGGCTTCGGGAATGGTCATGAAGTATCGGGTGATTTTCGGATGGGTGACCGTCAACGGTCCGCCGGACTTGATCTGTTTATGAAACAGCGGAATGACCGAGCCTGAGGAACCCAATACATTGCCGAATCGCACCATGGTAAAGCGGGTCTTGTTGACCTGGGATACATTGCTGACATCACCAAAAAGAACCGGCGCGGCTTCGCGACTGAGCGCTTGCAATGTCATCTCGGCCAGACGCTTGGTACTGCCCATGACATTGGTCGGGCGAACGGCCTTGTCTGTGGAAATCAGCACGAAATTGGAGACCCCGGCCTGCAACGCCGCCTGGGCGGTGTTGAGTGTGCCAATGACGTTGTTGAGAACGCCTTCGGCAATGTTGTGCTCGACCATCGGCACATGCTTATAAGCCGCAGCATGGTAGACCGTGTCGACATGCCAGGTTTTCATGATGTCCAGCAGCTTCGCCTCATGGCGTACCGATCCCAATATCGGTAGCAGCTTGACCGACAGCGATTCGCGGTTGATGCGCTGTTCCAGTTCGGACAGGATGCTGTAGAGGTTGAACTCACTGTGCTCGAATAGCAGCAAGGTTTTCGGATGAGCCCCCAGAATCTGGCGACAAAGTTCTGATCCGATGGAACCACCCGCCCCCGTCACCAGAACACATTGACCTTCGATGCAGCGGGAAAACAGGTCTTCCTGCGCCGGTACCGTATCGCGGCCCAGCAAGTCGGCAATATCCACTTCCTGAATATCGTCGACCTTGACCCGCCCACTGGCCAGGTCCATAAAGCCGGGAACAGTGCGCACGTGCAGCGGAAAAACTTCGAGAAAGTTAAGTATTTCTCTACGCCGGGCTCGGGTTGCCGAAGGAACTGCCAGCAGGATTTCCTGCGCACCCGTCGAATCAATCAACTGCTGGATATGTTTTGGCGTGTACACCTGCAGTCCGGCAATCACCCTGCCGGCGAGGCTGCGATCGTCATCGATGAACGCCACCGGGCGCATCAGCCGCCCCATCCGCAATGCCACCACCAACTGGTTGCCGGCAGACCCCGCCCCGTAAATGGCCACTTTGGGCAAACCGTCGTCCCGACTGGTGAAGGGTACATGCTGAGTAGCCGCAAACCAGTCGCCCAGAAAGTACTGGCGCATAGCCAGACGCAGACCACCGATCATGACCAGGCTCAGCCACCAATAGTTGAAAATGATCGAGCGAGGGACCACTGGCTGATGGTTGCTGTACCCATAGACTATGACCGCGAGCAACAGGGCAGAAAGACTGACAGCCTTGATGATGGCGATCAGTGCATCGTTGCCGAAATAGCGCATGACGGCCCGATACAATCCAAAACGAATGAACAGAGGGATTGCCACAATCGGAGCACTGATGAAAAGCCAGCGATGCCCTTCCAGAGGGTTGATCAGCTCATCGATGCCAAGGCGCACGACAAATGCCATCCATAATGCCAGCCAGACCAGCAGAACGTCGCAGATGACCTGAATCAGCCGCTTTTTCCTACGCGATAGCCCTAGCAGGAATGCTCGTGCCTTATCCATAAATCCCTCGTAAAACCTGGACCGTTCTAGAACCGTATGGCGACTTGCCAATCATTGACCCAAAAGTCAAAGGCATGCCACACGGTCCGGCCTCTATTTAAATGACGTTTGCCGTCAGCCCCATCCAAGACGGCTCTGCTCTTTACACGCTATGTTCTATCAATGCCTGCAATGCCTGACGAACCCGGTAGAACCGATCGCGTGATTAAAAGTTCAAACGCCTTGCGCTTCTTGCATGACGTCGCGCAGAACCTGACACGTCTTGTCGATTTCAGCAGTAGTCAGTGTTGGATGTACCATGAACATCAGACTTGTTTCGCCCAATTGCATGGCAACCGGCAAACGCTCCTTCGGACGCCATTGCGTATTGTCGAATGCCTTCTCCAGATAAACTTCAGAGCACGAGCCGGAAAAGCAAGGCACGCCGCGCGCAACAATTTCATTGAGTATCCGGTCACGGGTCCAATCGGCTTTCAATGCCTCAGGCTCGACGAACACATAGCATTTGTAAGCCGCATGCAAGCAGTCGTCCGGGATGGCAGGCACCCGCAGACCGGGCAATTGTTCGGCGGCAGCCCAAATTTTACGAGCGTTGGCCAAACGCGCCTGTTGCCATTGATCCATGCGTCGCAGTTGAATACGGCCCAATACGCCTTGCGCTTCCAGCATGCGCCAATTGGTACCGAAACTTTCGTGCACCCAGCGAAAACCGGGGGCGTGCTGTCGTTCGTACACGGCTTCCCAGCTCTTACCATGATCCTTGTAGGACCACATGTCCGACCACAAGTCGTGATCATTGGTGGTGACCATCCCGCCTTCACCGCCGGTCGTCATGATCTTGTCCTGGCAAAACGACCAGGCACCGACATGACCGATAGAACCCACCGGACGCCCTTTGTACTTGGCGCCATGGGCCTGGGCACAATCTTCGACGACCTTGAGACCGTGCTTCTCGGCCAACGCCATGATCGGGTCCATGTCGCAAGGCCATCCTGCCAGATGGACACAGACGATTGCCCGGGTGCGCGAAGTCAGCACGGAATCGATGGTCTGAGCCGTGATGTTCTGCGAATCAGCATCCACATCGGCAAAAACAGGAATGGCACCGGCGTTTACGATACTGGATACCGACGCAAGAAACGTGCGGGAAGTGACGATGACCTCATCCCCTGCGCCAATACCCAGGGCCTTGAACGCGAGGTCCAGGGCGACAGTTCCATTGGTCAGCGCAACGGCGTAGCGAGTGCCGCTCCAGGCGGCGAACTCTTTCTCGAACTCTCGGCATTCCTGCCCGGTCCAGTAATTGACTTTGTTGGAAAGAATGACGTCACGTACTGCGTTGGCTTCTTCTTCAGAAAAAGAAGGCCAGGGAGAAAAAGGAGAGTTCAGCACAGTCCATACCCATTAATTGCAAGATGAAAATTCAGAAAAATCACTCGTTTACAACCAATTCAAGCCATGCCCTGCAGCATAGTCGATCTCGGCTCAAGTCGTTGCAATGACTTTGGCAGGTACACCGACAACCACTGAGCCATCAGACACATCATTGACCACTGACGCGCCGGCACCGGCAACAACGTCGCTCCCGATCCTGATCAATTGCCTGACACTGGCACCTATCCCTATCCAGCTCCGCTCACCTACGCTGACAGCGCCGGCCAGCCTGGCGCCAGGACTGATGTGGACCGCGTCCCCCAACACACAATCATGGTCAACACTACAACCGGTATTGAGGATCGCGCCGAAACCGATTTTCGCGTCGGCATTGACTACCGCTCCGGCAAAAACCACGGAGCCGGGGCCTATGGAAGCGTATTGGCTGACGAACGTCATTGGATGAATCAATGACACGACAGGCGCAGCCGCGGCAATCAGGGACGCCAGCTTCGCATGTCGGACACTGTTATTGCCAATCGCAACGGTGACACCCTGATAGTCCTGGAGGCGGGTGTACATTGCCGCCGAATCACCCACCACAGGCCAACTGCCATTGCCCGTGAGGCCGGGCCATGCATCATCGTAAAAGTCCACCTGGTCCCAACCGCAGCATTGCGCGGTATCCGCCACGACTTTGCCATGCCCGCTGGCACCCAGCACCGCCAGCCTTTTCATCGCTTATTACCGGTAAATTTGGACATGGTGACGTTGTCGTCCGCGCTGATCCCCTCTTTGACAACCACCTTCTTTACCGTCATGAACAGGATCTTGAGGTCGAGGAGGAAGGTCCGGTTATCTACATACCAGACATCCAGCTTGAATTTTTCGTCCCAGCTCAACGCATTGCGACCATTGACCTGTGCCCATCCGGTCACACCTGGACGGACTTCGTGGCGTCGGTTCTGCTCCTGGCTGTAAAGGGGCAGATATTCCATCAGCAGCGGCCGTGGTCCGACCAGGCTCATGTCACCTTTAAGAACATTCCACAGTTCAGGCAACTCATCCAGGCTACTGGAACGCAGGAAGCCGCCGAAAGGTGTCATTCGTTCGGCATCCGCAAGAGGATGGCCGTCGTTATCGACGGCATCGCGCATTGTACGAAACTTGACCATTTCGAAGGGTTTACCGTCACGTCCAGGACGTACCTGCCGGAAGAGCACCGGTGAACCGAGTTTTTTGCGGATATTCCAGGCGACAATGGCCATCACGGGAGCGAGGAGTACGAGGGCGCACAATGAAGCGCTGATATCGATAAAGCGTTTGAACATTAGTTGACCCGACGTTTGATTGGATGCGTGCTTGTAATCATTGCTGCTCATGGCTGCATCTTTCCACAAAGCGATCAGCCCGCTGCGTCTCGCCCCGGGGATGCCGATGCACAACCGGCAGGAAGCGACTCAAACCAATTGCTGGTTTTGCAAGCCAGTCCCTGCACCATCGTTCAAGACAGATGATCGGAAAAACAGGCACCAAAAACGAAAAATTTTGACGACCATGACTTCACTCGTCAAGCAATGAATAACGTTGCCGTTATTCATATTGTTCCAGAAAGTAAAGCATCGCCTTGCCCAACCGACAGGAGCAAAGCCAAACCGCCCCGGCTCGCGAATGTCTGGCGCCCTGCCTCTGACTTTGGCGCAGATCGCCAGACGATGACTGGTCGCATACTGCGATACGAATCCTCCCACTCGAAACCCGGCCACACACAGCGCACGCGGCCTGCAAGCGCGTCATCAACGCTTGCCACTTGCCAGAGCCGCTCTATCCAGTATCATTCCCCACCTCCCATTCCATGGCGCCTTACTGCTCGCAATCGTGCTTGCATCTTCCGATGCATTCGAGTCCTGCAAAGCGTTTAGCCAGCACGTACGTGGATGGAGGGCCTGCCAGGAAATTGCTTCCGATGCCCCATAAAACCCAACAGACTTTGCGATCCAGACCATTCCCGGATGGTAACCGGAACGTCGAGCACATTACGTATTCGGCATAGGGAGATGGAATTGAATAGCTGGCTGAAGAAATCCCTTGCGCTGTATTCGGCCAATGGTCTGAATTTCCTACTGAACATTCTGATTATTCCGATCCTTGTTTACTACATCGGTTTTCAGGGCTATGGATTCTATTCGGTCTATATCATCCTCTCGAGCACACTGCTGTTCCTCGATTCGGCTTTATCCAAGTCGGCAGTCAGCAACATTTACTCGGTGAAGGAAGAGCAACGCGCCCAGCTCGTCAGCTCAACTCGAGCGGCTTACGTCATTGCAGGTGTCGTGCTGCTGCTGGCCGCCCCGATGGTTGCCAAGGGCGTCTCGGCCCTGTTCCCGCTACGTACCGATCAACTGGACCTGGCTTACTGGATCGGTGCTGCGGCGGTGATCGAGTACGTGCTGGCACTGCCTGGCCAGTATTTCCAGATGCTCAATGTGCTGCGGGGCCGACACTTTGCCTACGCCCAGTATCAACTGTGCATCCAGCTGAGCAGGTTCCTCTCAGTGGCGATAGTCGCCGCTGCTACACAGCAGATCGAGTGGGTGCTAGCCGCCATTGTTCTCAGAAAGATCCCTGACTATCTGATTCTGTGGCTCTTCTGGCGCAAGCAGCAAGCCGAATCCCGCAATCCGGTCGCCTGGTCTTTGGTGACTACCCTCTATCGACAGGCGGCACCGATTATCGGAGTCGCTCTCCTCCAGGTGCTCGCGACAGAATTCATATCCATCTATGTCAGCCATGCCTATGGTGCCGAAACATTGGGCAAGTACAGATCCGTCTACGACGTGTTGAACAAGATCTGGTTCGTTGCGACCCTCTATCCGGTCCTGGTCTATCCAAAGATTTGCGAGTGGCTGGCCGATGCTCATAAAAAAGCGTGGCTCAAGGACATGCTGTCCTACCTGAACCTGGGAAGTGCCTTGATTTACGGGGCACTCACGCTCACGGGTCTGACCCTCTACCCTTTCCTGGCCCAATGGTTCCCACCGCTACAAGAGGCGGCTCCGTTCGCTGCGGGATTGCTGGCCGGAATCTGTATGTCCGGACATGTCCGCCTCGGGTATGAGTTTCTGCAGGCGCAGAAAGATGCAGGCGCTGCACTGTTGATCAACCTGTTCTCACTGGGAGCCGGTGCCGCCACACTGTTCGCTTTCCATGCCCATGAAACCAGGGAAATCGGCTGGGCCTGGTTCACTTCTCAATTACTGGCCGTCGTAATTGTCGACATCCGTAACGGTATACTCTTGTCCTCCCCACTCCATAAATCAGCCATGGGGCTAATGCCCTGGCTCGGAGTGGGTATCGGGGTATTCACGACAACGTCAATCCACGGCATTCAAGGTGCAGTCGTTTCACTGCTCCTGCTTGCCGTTTTCATGAGTGGCATCGCTTTTCTGGCGAAGCGCCTGCGAGACCTAAGGCAAAACAAATGGGCAAGGTAAACTTTTTATCGATCGGTGCCGCGCTGATCGTTTTTGCGTCCGTGGCAACAGTGCTGCGGTTCGGCAATCTGCCAATCGGCATCGGCGAACTTGCCGTGATGCTGCTATTCCTCTGGGCCTTGCGTTACAGAGGCGCCCTGCACTACCTGAAACACCCGATCATGCTCTTCTGGATAGGCTTCATTGCGATCGCGGCAGTAGCGGCACTGCTCAGCCCTGTCGAAGGAGCCAGCGCGACCCACACGGCTGCAGCCTATATATATACGGGGTGTTTTTCACTCATGGCGCTGGCCTGCATCGAGCAGACGTCAAAACAGGAATTCTCCAGTTTCATCAAGGCGCTGGGCGTGATCCCGGTCGTATTGCTGGCCATCCCGTTCCTCTGCTTCCTGACGGACTCCAACGAACTGGCTGAATTGTTCAGAATCAATACGGATTACCCTTCGCGGCTGTCGGCCTGGTCCACCAACCCCAACCAGCTCGCACTGTTGCTGCTGCCTATTCCTATCTGGCTGATGGCGGTCTACCGTGAATCGAACTGGCAAGCGCCCGCTGGCTACGCAACTTCCTGCTTCTGTGGGCGTTTTTCCTGCTCGGCATATGCGTACGCAGCGATGCACTGCTGCTCGCCTGGACCATAGGATTGCCATTGCTGACGATCGTGGCGTCTCTCTGGGTGAAACGGGTCAATTGGAAAATGTTCGCAACAATGCTGGTTGCTTTCGTCCTTGCATTCAGCACATTCAAAGTCATGATCGATGGGCCGGGTCGGGAACAGCTCCTCAAGATCGAAACAGCGATCGTCAGCACTGTTTCCTCGATGTTTGGCGAAGCCGCTCCGGAACAACCGAAAAAAGCGTTTGCGCCTGGCAAGTCCGACTCCATCATCGGTGTCGGCTTCGACGAGAACAAGGGCGGTGTGCGCAAGACCCTGTGGATCCATGCCTACGACGCATGGCTGCAATCCCCCATTATCGGACATGGGCCGGGCGCATTCTCCTATCTGGAAGATCCAACCAAAAAGGAAGAGGCCCATAACCTCGGCTTTGACATGCTGACTCAAGTTGGAATCGCAGGCGTGCTACTGTTTGCCGCTTTGTACCTGTGGCTTCTCTTCAAGGCATATCAGGCCCGAGATCCGTATTCGCTGGCCGTACTGATCGTATTGATGCTGTTCTCCGGGGCTCACTTCATGCTTCGGCAGCCAGTGTTCAGTCTTTATATGATCATCTGCGCGCTAGCGGTCAAAAATGGCAGCTTCACTGCGTTGCGCGAGAAGCCTCAATCCATCTGATTACAATGAGATTGTTCCATGTGCGGTATTGCAGGGTTCTGGCACCCTAACAGCCAAGGCAAGTATGACGGGCCAACAGCCCTCACCCGCATGACCGACGCCATTGTCCACCGTGGTCCCGATGACGCTGGCGCCTGGGATAATGGCGCCGGGCTGTTTCTGGGTCACCGACGACTTGCGATCGTCGACCTGAGTTCAGCCGGGCATCAGCCCATGGCATCGCCGACAGGCCGATATGTCATCGTCTTCAATGGTGAAATCTACAACTTCCAGGCGCTGCGCCAGACGCTCGATGCGGCACAACAGAGCCCATTGCCCTGGCGTGGCCATTCGGATACCGAGGTCATGCTGGCGGCATTCGAACGCTGGGGGATTCAAGAGACCTTGCGCAGACTGGTCGGCATGTTTGCGCTGGCGGTATGGGATCGCACACGGGAAACTCTGACACTTGCCCGGGACCGGATCGGTGAAAAACCACTTTACTACGGCCTGAAAAAAGGCACGCTGCTCTTCGCCTCGGAATTGCAGGCACTCGAGGTGCATCCGGGTTTTGACGCAGAGATTTCACGCAACAGCCTGGCGTTACTCCTGAAGTACGCGTATGTGCCATCGCCACACTCCATTTATGAAGGCATTCACAAATTGCCACCCGGCACGTGGATCGAACTCGACCGCGCCGCCCTGGACAGCGGAACGATGGGTGCGCCCCAGGCCTATTGGGAGCTACCCACTTCACAGCCCGGGAGCAATGCATCGCTTTCCGACGCCGAAGCGATTGATCAGCTGCACGAGCTGATGCGCACGACCATACGCGATCAAATGGTCGCCGATGTGCCCCTCGGCGCCTTCCTGTCTGGAGGCATCGATTCGACGCTGATCGTGAGCTTGATGCAATCGCTCTCAGCGCAAAAGGTCAAGACCTTTACCATCGGCTTCGACAACCCCGGCTACAACGAGGCGGAGCACGCAAAAGCTGTGGCCCTCCATCTGGGCACCGAACATACCGAGCTCTATGTGTCCGGCACGGACGCTTTGAACGTCGTACCGAAACTGCCTGACATCTACGGCGAGCCCTTTGCCGACTCGTCGCAGATACCCACCTATCTCGTTTCTCAAATGGCACGCAGTCACGTCACCGTGAGTTTGTCTGGAGACGCCGGCGATGAACTTTTTGGCGGATACAACCGCTATCAGTATCTGCCCAACGTATGGAGCAAGTTGAGCCGCGTTCCTGGACCTGCGCGCAAGCTGGCAGCCCGAATGATCGAGTCCGCCTCGCCCAATCGCTGGGATTCCATCGCCAACGGATTGAACCCGGTCACTCCGGCGCGCCTGCGCGTGCGCCTGCCTGGCGAAAAGCTGCATAAACTGGCCGGCGTCATGCGACACGACTCTGCCAGCCAGATGTACGACCACGTGGTGTCTCAGTGGCAAAATGCGTCCGACGTCGTCATTGGGGCAAACTTGCCCGGCCTGGCATCCGTCGGAAGCGGTGATTTCGCCAGCTGGATGATGCGCCAGGACACGCTGACCTATTTGCCGGACGACATACTGGCCAAAGTCGATCGCGCAGCCATGGCCGTCAGCCTGGAAACCCGTGTGCCATTCCTGGACCATCGAATCGTCGAGTTTGCCTCGACGTTGCCGATGTCGCTGAAAATCCGCAATGGCAGCACCAAGTGGATACTGCGCCAGCTACTCTATCGCTATGTTCCACGCGAACTGATCGAGCGCCCGAAAATGGGCTTCGGCATCCCGCTACACGATTGGCTTCGCGGTCCATTGCGCGACTGGGCCGAATCCCTGCTGGACCCACAACGATTGGCAAGCGAGGGTTATTTCGCCCCCGGCCCTATCCGCGCCGTTTGGGAAAGACACCTTCGAGGGCAGGGAAACTACCAGCAGCAGCTTTGGCCGGTGCTGATGTTCCAGGCATGGCTCGATCGAAAACGAGCCATCTGAATAAAAGCTTCCATTACTAGAGGAAAATCCATGTATCTGAGAAAGATATCAGTGGTCGGGCTGGGTTATGTTGGCTTGCCCGTGGCTGTAGCGTTCGGCAAGCACGGGCCGGTCATCGGCTTCGACATCAACGAAAGCCGCTTGCAGGAACTTCGCGCGGGACAAGACCGTACAAACGAAGTCACCGGTGATGAGCTGGCACAGACGCAAATCGAATTCACCAGCAAGACAGATGTCCTTGCTCAGGCCGATTTTCATATCGTCGCGGTCCCTACGCCCATCGACGACGCCCACCAGCCAGACCTGACGCCGGTCGTAAAGGCCTCCGAAACCGTGGGCAAAGCGCTCAAAAAAGGCGATATCGTCGTCTATGAGTCGACGGTTTATCCCGGGGTCACTGAAGACATCTGCGTTCCGATCCTCGAACGCATCTCAGGCTTGAAATGCGGCACAGACTTTACCGTGGGCTATAGCCCGGAGCGCATCAACCCGGGCGACAAGGAGCACACGTTCACCAAAATCAAGAAGGTGGTGTCCGGACAAGACGCCGCCACACTTGAAATTGTCGCCGACGTGTACGCCTCCGTGGTCACGGCGGGTGTCTACAAAGCTGCATCCATCAAAGTGGCCGAAGCCGCCAAGGTGATCGAAAACACACAGCGCGACCTGAACATCGCACTGATGAATGAACTGGCACTGATCTTTGACCGGATGGGCATCGATACGCTCGACGTTCTGGAGGCGGCAGGGACCAAGTGGAACTTCCTGAAATTCAAGCCGGGCCTGGTCGGCGGTCACTGCATCGGCGTAGACCCGTACTATCTGACGCACAAGGCCGAGAAGCTTGGTTACATCCCGCAGGTCATCCTGGCCGGTCGTCGCATCAATGACAGCATGGGTGCTTTCATTGCCCAGCAGACGATCAAACAGATGATCCATGCCGGTCACCCGATTGCTGGCGCCGTCGTCACAGTGCTCGGCCTGACCTTCAAAGAGAATTGCCCCGACCTGCGCAACTCCCGCGTCATCGATATCATTCGTGAACTCGAGGATTTCGGCGTCAAGGTACAAGTATTCGACCCAGAAGCCGAGCCGGCAGAAGCCCTGCACGAATATGGTGTCTCGCTGCTCAAGCTTGACGAACTGCAGCCTGCTGCCGCAGTCGTGGTGGCTGTTGCCCACGACACCTATGCGCGCTGGACACACGACGAATACCTGAAGCTTATGCACAACGGCCCCGTCGTCATCGATGTCAAAGGTGTCTGCGACGGCCCGGCCCTGGAAAGTGCTGGAGCACGTTTCTGGCGCCTTTAATGGAGAATGGCATGAACACCTACGAAACACTGCGTAAAAACCTGGCGGCTGCGCCGCGCACCTGGCTTGTCACTGGCGTGGCTGGCTTCATCGGCTCGAACCTGCTCGAGACACTGCTGCAGCTGAACCAGCGCGTCATCGGCCTGGATAACTTTGAAACCGGTCACCAAAGCAACCTTGATTTGGTGAAACAGGCTGTTCCAGACACTGCTTGGGCACAGTTCAAGTTCGTGCAAGGGGATATTCGCCAGCTGGAAGATTGCCAGCGCGCCCTGGCAGGAGGCGTCGACTACGTTCTTCACCAGGCGGCACTGGGCAGCGTCCCCCGCTCGCTGGAAGATCCGATCCGTACCAACAGCACAAATATCGATGGCTTCCTGAACATGCTTGTCGCCAGCCGCGATGCCGGCGTCAAGCGCTTCGTCTATGCCGCTTCGAGCTCGACGTATGGCGACCATCCTGACTTGCCCAAGGTAGAGGATCGCATCGGTCGGCCGCTTTCGCCCTATGCCGTCACCAAATACGTCAACGAGTTGTACGCGGATGTGTTTGCACGCTGCTACGGGCTACAAACAATCGGTCTGCGGTACTTCAACGTATTCGGTCCAAGGCAGGATCCTGATGGCGCGTACGCGGCCGTCATTCCAAAGTGGTTTGGCGCCCTGCTCCGCGATGAAGCCATTCACATCAACGGCGACGGCGAAACCAGTCGAGACTTTTGCTTCGTTGCCAATGCTGTCCAGGCCAATCTGCTGGCGGCAACGACCCAAGTAGCCGAGGCGGTGAATCAGGTATACAACGTGGCGGTGGGTGACCGTACTACCTTGAACGAACTGTTCTCTCATATCCGCGATCTCGCCTCTGCCAGCCAGCCGGAACTCAAGGATGTGAACCCGGTGTACCGCGACTTCAGAGCCGCCGATGTGCGCCACTCCCAAGCGGACATCAGCAAGGCGCAATCATTGCTCGGCTATGCTCCGACCCATCGCATTGCAGCCGGACTGCAGGATTCCGCGGCCTACTACACAACCCATGTAGGCAAGCATGTCTAAGATTGTTGTCATTGCCGGGCTCGCCGAATCACTGATTCGGTTTCGCGGGGATCTTCTGGATGCAATGCGAGCGAATGGGCACGAAGTCGCCGCCATTGCACCCGAGGATGATGACTCCGTTCGTCAACGACTCGCCGCGAAAGGTATCGATTACCATGTCGTGCCAATGTCACGCGCCGGGTTGAATCCATTCGCCGACCTGCGCTACCTGCTGCAGCTTAGCCGGTGCCTACGCAGCATAAAGCCCGACGTGGTTCTTGCGTATACGATTAAACCGGTGGTCTATGGATTGCCTGCTGCGCGCCTGGCGGGTGTCCGGCGGCGTTATGCGCTGATTACCGGGCTTGGGTATGCCTTTACCGACGCTGAGAAGAGCTTCAGCCGCAGCCTGGTCAATCGTGTTGCATCGGGCTTGTACCGGTTTGGATTACGGTTCGCCAATGGGTTGTTCTTCCAGAACCCGGACGACCGACAACTCTTCAAGGACCAGGGACTTTTCAACGCGAACCTCCCGAGCTGGATCGTCAATGGTTCCGGGGTCGACACCGAAAGCTTCCCGGTCGCTCCCCTGCCGTCTCACCCAAGCTTTTTGTTTGTGGGCAGAGTACTGCGGGACAAGGGGGTCATTGAGTATGTAGAGGCCGCTCGTGCGTTGAAATCTACCTGCCCACAAGCTGCTTTCCACTTGGTCGGGCCTTTGGACTCCAACCCTTCGGGCATCAATGCCGATATCGTTTCGGGGTGGGTAAAAGAAGGCGTTGTCCAGTATCACGGAGCAGTCAGCGATGTGAAGCCACACCTGGCAGCCTGCAGCATATTCGTGCTGCCGTCATACCGTGAGGGGACACCGCGCTCGGTACTCGAAGCCATGTCCTGTGGGCGAGCCATTATTACCACCGACGCTCCCGGTTGCCGTGAGACGGTCCAGGACGGGGTCAACGGCTTGCTGGTCAGGCCGCGCGACTCGGCCGATCTGGCAACGGCAATGACACGCCTGGCGGGCTCAAGCGAGCTGCGTGAGCAAATGGGCCGCACAAGTCGCGAACTAGCTGAACAGAAGTATGACGTACATCGCGTAAACGCAGCCATGATTGAAGCAATGGAGTTACGCGGCTAACTGGCTGACCCGGTCCGGCGCGCTGTCAACACACTGCGCCGGGCTTTTCATGTGATGAAGCCCTCTTCTCATCCGAGATGAGAGGTACTCCTTCCGAGCCGGTGCTTATTACGTCGGGACATGACCATCCCCAGCAGAGGCCCAACAGCCAACCCCAACAACAACGCCCCCAAAATGTAAACCGAAAGGGCCCATTGCGGGGTAGACCAGCCCACAAACACCAGCGAAACCGATTGCTGGTTTTCCAGAACAAACGCCAGAATCGCCAGAACCAGCACCAAGGCGACTACAGCGAGCAATACGCGCTTAAGATTACGCATCAGCGGATCCTTGAGTTACGGCGGTCATCAAAGCCCCTCTTCCTCTTCCTCGTTCACACGATCGCGCAGCTCTTTGCCCGGCTTGAAGTGTGGAACGAATTTGCCGTCGAGACTGACCGACTGCCCGGTCTTCGGATTACGCCCTACCCGGGGCGCGCGGTAATGCAATGAGAAGCTGCCAAATCCACGGATCTCGATGCGATCACCGGTGGCCAGGCACTGGGACATTTGCTCGAGCATGGTCTTGATGGCCAGCTCCACATCCTTGGATGAGAGCAGCCCTTGATGGGTGACAATTCGTTCGATCAACTCCGACTTCGTCATATTTTTCCCTTCTTTTTCAAGCAGCTAGATCAGCGCTTCAAAGGTTTTAGCACGCCCGGATGAATTTGAACAGTCTGAGTTTTCACATATCTTTACCAACTGTGAGTGATCCTGTCGCGGAGCAAGAGCCGCTGATCGCCCGCTTTTTTGCTCATCTGCAGATAACCAGCATGGTGCGGGTCAGGTAGCCGGCAGGATTGAAGCCGAAAGGATATTCATCCTCTTCCTTGGCATCATCGGACCTCGTCACGACTTTGTAGCCGGCGCCCTTGCACTCCTTGTCCGCTCGTTTGCGGCACTTTTCCCAGCCCGAGCCCAGCCCGGAGCAATCGACCTCGATACCACTGACCCCGCGCTTTGCGTGGGTCTTGGCGTTAGTGGTACAACCTGCCAATGCCAATGCCAGTACTGCCATTGCGACAATGAGCTTGTTCATTCACTTCCTTATGCCGGACGCTCTGCCCGACTGTCGTTTGCTTCAGGCTATAGACTAGCTGCAATTAAACGATTGATCCTGTTAAAGAAAGGGACAGCTTGAGGGGGCTGCGGTTCATCGCTGATGCAAGGCGGTAGCAGAAGATCAAAAGATCGCAGCCTGCGGCAGCTCTTAAAGGGGATCAGCGTGACGCTGATTGCGTGCTCATCCTGAAGCGGTGCGATCGCCAAATCGCAGGCACAAAAAAGGGCGACCGAAGTCGCCCTTTTTCTATGGTCTGACAGAACTTAGTTCTGTTTTTCCATTTGTGCACGCAACAGGTCGCCCAGAGTGGTAGGACCAGCAGCGATGCTATCCGAAGGCTTGTCTTTCAAGCTTTGGATTGCTTCTTTCTCTTCAGCATCGTCTTTCGACTTGATGGAGAGCTGGATTACACGGCTCTTGCGGTCAACGCTGATGATCTTGGCTTCTACTTCCTGGCCTTCTTTCAGAACGTTGCGCGCGTCTTCAACGCGGTCACGGCTGATTTCGGAGGCTTTCAGAGTCGCTTCGATATCGTCGGCCAGAGTGATGATGGCGCCTTTGGCGTCAACTTCTTTCACGATGCCTTTAACGATTGCGCCTTTGTCGTTCTCTTGAACGTACTCGGAGAACGGATCGCTTTCCAGTTGCTTGATGCCCAGGGAGATGCGCTCGCGCTCTGGGTCAACCGACAGGATAACGGTGTCCAGCTCGTCGCCCTTCTTGAAGCGGCGAACGGCTTCTTCGCCCACTTCGTTCCAGGAGATGTCGGACAGGTGAACCAGACCGTCGATGCCGCCGTCCAGACCAATGAAGATACCGAAATCGGTGATCGACTTGATGGTGCCGGAGATTTTATCGCCCTTGTTGAACTGGCCAGAGAAATCTTCCCATGGGTTAGATTTGCACTGCTTGATGCCGAGGGAGATACGACGACGCTCTTCGTCGATGTCCAGAACCATGACTTCCACTTCGTCGCCGACTTGTACGACTTTCGAAGGGTGGATGTTCTTGTTGGTCCAGTCCATTTCGGAAACGTGTACCAGGCCTTCAACGCCTTCTTCCAGCTCAGCGAAGCAGCCGTAGTCGGTCAGGTTGGTTACACGAGCGGTAACGCGAGTGCTTTCTGGGTAACGGGCTTTGATAGCAACCCATGGATCTTCGCCCAGTTGCTTCAGGCCCAGGGAAACACGATTGCGTTCGCGATCGTACTTCAGAACCTTGACATCGATCTCGTCGCCAACGTTGACGATTTCGGAAGGATGCTTGATACGCTTCCAAGCCATGTCGGTAATGTGCAGCAGGCCATCGACGCCACCCAGATCGACGAATGCGCCGTAATCGGTGAGGTTCTTGACGATACCTTTGACTTGTTGGCCTTCCTGCAGGGATTCCAGCAGAGCTTCACGCTCGGCGGAGTTCTCGGCTTCGAGGACGCTGCGACGGGAAACGACAACGTTGTTGCGTTTCTGGTCGAGTTTGATGACCTTGAATTCCAGCTCTTTGCCTTCCAGGTGCGTAGTATCGCGCACAGGACGGACGTCAACCAGAGAACCTGGCAGGAACGCACGGATGCCGTTAACGTCGACTGTGAAGCCGCCTTTAACCTTACCGTTGATAACGCCCTTGACCACTTCTTCGGCTGCGAAGGCTGCTTCCAGAACAATCCAGCATTCAGCGCGCTTGGCTTTTTCACGGGACAGCTTGGTTTCACCAAAGCCGTCTTCAACCGAGTCCAGCGCAACGTGAACTTCGTCACCGACGTTGATAGTCAGTTCGCCAGCATCGTTGTAGAACTGCTCAAGCGGGATGAGTGCTTCAGACTTCAGGCCAGCGTGAACGGTTACCCAGCGAGCCTGGTAATCGATATCAACGATAACACCGGTGATGATGGAGCCTGCCTGAAGGTTCAGGGTTTTTAGGCTTTCTTCAAAGAGTTCCGCAAAGCTTTCGCTCATTTTAATTCCTGTTGAATAAGGGCGAAGGATACGCCCAGCTCCACATCCCAGACGATGTGGGTTACGTTCATTTAAAGAAGCGACACAGGACTATGACTGGTCCCCTGGGTCGTTTCTTGGTCACCCGGCGATATCGCGGATTGCGATCTCGCTCATGATGCGTTCAAGCACCTGTTCGATGGACAACTCCGTGGAATCCAGCTGTATCGCGTCGGCCGCCGGCTTGAGCGGGGCCACTGCGCGCTGGGTGTCACGCTCATCGCGTGCACGGATCTCATCTAGCAGACTCGACAGACTAACACCATCGACTTTGTCCTTCAACTGCAAGTATCGACGGCGCGCACGCTCCTCGGCACTGGCAGTGAGGAATATCTTCAGCGGAGCGTCCGGAAACACCACCGTGCCCATGTCGCGACCGTCGGCCACCAGGCCCGGCGCTTCCTGGAACGCACGCTGGCGCTGCAGCAGCGCCTCGCGCACGGCGGGCAGCGCCGCGACCTGGGAGGCACCCGAACCGACACTTTCGGTGCGGATGACATCGCTGACTTCGTCACCTTCCAGGATGATGCGCTGCAGTTGACCGTGGGTCGCGCGATGAACTGCACGTCCAGATGAGCGGCGAGTTTTTTCAGCAGCTCTTCATTGGTCAGGTCGACGCCGTGGTTATACGCGGCGAACGCCAGCAGTCGATACAACGCACCGGAGTCCAGCAGATTCCAGCCCAGTCGCTTGGCCAGGATCCCGGCGACCGTGCCCTTGCCAGAGCCGCTTGGCCCATCAATGGTGATGACCGGTGCGCTGATTTTCACGATTGAGCCTCTTGTGCTACACGGATACCGACCTGCGCGCATAACGCGAGGAAGTTCGGGAACGACGTCGCGACGTTGGCGCAATCATGGATGCGGATCGGTGCGGTGGCGCGCAGCGAGGCCACGCTGAAGGCCATGGCAATCCGGTGATCGCCGTGACCGTGCACTTCGCCGCCGCCGATCTGGCCGCCGTCGATGATGATGCCGTCCGGGGTCGGTTCGCATTTGACGCCCAGCGCCAGCAGGCCATCGGCCATGACCTGGATCCGGTCCGACTCCTTGACTCGCAGCTCTTCAGCGCCGCGCAGGACGGTGCGCCCTTCGGCACAGGCCGCGGCCACGAACAGCACCGGGAATTCATCGATGGCCAGCGGAACCAGCGCTTCGGGAATCTCGATACCTTTGAGTTTAGCTGCACGCACGCGCAGGTCCGCTACCGGCTCGCCGCCGACTTCACGCTGGTTTTCCAGGGTGATGTCAGCGCCCATCAGGCGCAGGATGTCGATTACGCCGGTACGGGTCGGGTTGATGCCGACGTGCTCGAGCACCAGCTCCGAACCTTCGGCGATCGACGCGGCAACCAGGAAGAACGCGGAAGAGGAGATATCGCCCGGGACTTCAATGTGGGTGGCGGTCAGCGTGTGGCCGGACTCGACCGACGCGGTAGCGCCGTCGACGCTGACCGGGTAGCCGAAGCCACGCAGCATGCGCTCGGTGTGGTCGCGGGTCGGTGCAGGCTCGGTGACAGTGGTCTTGCCTTCGGCATACAGACCCGCCAGCAACAGGCAGGATTTCACCTGGGCGCTGGCCATCGGCATGGTGTAGGTCAGGCCCTTGAGCTTGCTGCCGCCACGAATGGTCATCGGCGGACGACCTTCGGCGGCGGTTTCGATCACGGCGCCCATTTCACGCAGCGGATTGGCCACGCGATTCATCGGACGCTTGGACAGCGAGGCGTCACCGGTCAGGGTGCTGTCGAAGTCCTGCGCAGCCAACAGGCCAGACAGCAGGCGCATCGAGGTGCCGGAGTTGCCCAGGTAGATCGGGCCCGGCGCCGGCTTCAGGCCATGCAGGCCGACGCCGTGAATGGTCACGCGACCGTGGTGCGGACCTTCGATCACCACCCCCATGTCGCGGAAGGCCTGCAAGGTCGCCAGGGCGTCTTCGCCCTCGAGGAAGCCTTCGACTTCGGTGACGCCTTCAGCCAGCGAGCCGAGCATGATCGAGCGGTGGGAAATCGATTTATCGCCCGGTACACGAATCCGCCCAGTCAGGCGGCCACCAGGTTGTGCCAGGAAAATCAGGTCGTTGGAATTCATAGCGTCCACATAAGCCCGGCGGGCCAGGATTTTACTGAAATGTTCGCGGGCAACCCGGGCGCGCGTGAACACGCCCAATAATTGGTGCCCATCCCCTGCATCGACCGCGTCGCGCAAGGCGTCGAGGTCGCTGCGAAATGTATCGAGTGTGCGCAGGACAGCTTCGCGGTTGGCGAGGAAGATGTCGTGCCACATGACCGGGTCGCTCCCCGCGATTCTTGTGAAATCGCGGAAACCGCCGGCAGCGTAACGGAAGATCTCAAGGTTTTCATTGCGCTTGGCCAATGAATCGACCAGGCCGAACGCCAACAAGTGCGGCAAATGGCTGGTCGCCGCCAACACTTCGTCGTGACGCTCGACCTGCATGTGCTCGACATCGGCACCCAGTTCGCGCCACAGGCGGTCGACCACGGCCAAGGCCGCCGGATCGGTTTGATCCAGCGGCGTCAGTATCACTTTATGACGGCGGAACAGGTCGGCATTGGAGGCTTCCACCCCGCTCTGCTCGGAACCGGCAATCGGATGCCCCGGCACAAAACGCGCAGGCATGCCGCCGAACGCTGCGGTTGCCGCACGCACGACGTTGCCCTTGGCGCTGCCGACGTCGGTCAGAATCGCTTGCCCCAGGTTCATGCCGGCCAGGCGGCCGAGCATTTTTTCCATGGCGAGGATCGGCACGGCCAGTTGAATCACGTCGGCGCCCTGGCAAGCAGTGGCCAGGTCTTCCTCGCAGCGATCCACCACGCCCAACTCGACCGCCAGCTTGCGCGACTGCGGGTCGAGATCGACCCCGACCACTTCGCGACACAGGCCGCTTTCACGCAAACCCTTGGCAAACGAACCGCCGATCAACCCCAGGCCGACCACCACCAGGCGCCCGATCACCGGTGCAGCAGCGTGCCGCGCAGGGACATCAACCACGGGCCAGGACCTTGGTCAGCGCCTCGAGGAAGCGGCTGTTTTCCGCCGGCAGGCCGATGGTGACGCGCAGGTGGTTCGGCAGGCCGTAGTTGGCCACCGGACGCACGATCACGCCTTCGCGCAGCAGGCCCTGGAACACCGGAGCCGCCACTTGCCCCAGATCGACGCAGATGAAGTTGCCCTTGGATGGAATCCAGCCGAGCCCCAGTTCGCGCAAACCCGCTTCCAGTTGCTGCATGCCGGATTCGTTCAGGCGACGGCTTTCAGCCAGGTACTCGGTGTCTTGCAGCGCAGCGCAGGCCGCAGCCAGGGCCAGGCTGTTGACGTTGAACGGCTGGCGCACGCGGTTCAGCACGTCCGCCACGACCGCGGTAGACAAGCCATAACCGACCCGCAGTGCCGCCAGGCCATAGGCCTTGGAGAAGGTGCGCGAGACCAGCAGGTTCGGGTATGCCGCCAGGTAATCGAGGCCATCCGGCAAGTCGCCGCCCTCGGCGTATTCGATGTAGGCCTCGTCCAGCACCACCAGCACGTGTTCCGGCACATCCTGCAAGAACTCGTCCAGCGCCTCGGCATCGAACCAGGTCCCGGTCGGGTTGTTCGGATTGGCGATGAACACCACGCGGGTATCGGCATCGATCGCGGCCAGCATGGCCGACAGGTCATGCCCCCAGTCTTTCGCCGGGATAACCCGCGCGTCGGCACCCACGGCCTGGGTCACGATCGGATAGACCGCGAACGCATGCTCGCTGAACACCGCGTTCAGGCCCGGCGCCAGATAGGCACGCGCGACCAGCTCGAGAATGTCGTTGGAACCGTTGCCCAGGGTCACCTGGTTCAGCTCGACGCGACACTGCTCGGCCAGCAGGGTCTTGAGCGCAAAACCGTTGCCGTCCGGATAACGGGTCAGTTCGGCCAATGCTTCGCGAATGGCCGCCAATGCCTTGGGACTGGCGCCCAACGGGTTTTCGTTGCTCGCCAGCTTGACGATGCTGGCCGGATCGATGTCCAGCTCGCGCGCCAGTTCGTCCACGGGCTTACCCGGAACGTAAGGCGAAAGTTGTTGCACGCCCGGCTGTGCCAGAGCGAGGAAGTCGCCACTCATTTGCTACCCCTTAGAGAACGGCTTTCGGGTAGGAACCCAGCACTTTGAGTGCCACTGCTTCCTGACTGATCTTTTCCAGCACACCTTTTACCAGCGGATCGCGGTGGTGGCCGACGAAATCGATGAAGAACACGTAGGTCCACTTACCGCTGCGCGACGGACGGGTCTCGATGCGCGTCAGGTCGATGCCGTTATCGTGGAACGGAACCAGCAACTCGTGCAACGCGCCAGGCTTGTTGCTCATGGACACGATGATCGAGGTCTTGTCGTCGCCGGTTGGCGGCACTTCCTGGCTGCCGATCATCAGGAATCGCGTGGAGTTGTCCGGGCGATCCTCGATTTTCTCCGCCAGACGGGTCAGCCCGTACAAGCCTGCCGCCATGTCGCCGGCAATCGCTGCCGAATTCCACTCGCCCTTGACCCGCTTGGCCGCTTCGGCGTTGCTGGAAACCGCCACGCGCTCGACATTCGGGTAATGGGCGTCCAGCCACTTGCGGCACTGGGCCAGGGACTGGGCGTGGGAATAAATACGGCTGATGCTGTCGGTCTTGGTGTTTTCACCGACCAACAGGTGGTGGTGGATCCGCAGCTCGACTTCGCCACAGATCACCATGTCGTGCTCGAGGAAGCTGTCGAGGGTGTGGTTAACCGCGCCCTCGGTGGAGTTTTCCACCGGGACCACGCCAAAGTTCACCGCACCGGCCGCGACTTCACGGAACACTTCGTCGATGGCGGCCATCGGCTTGCTGATCACCGCGTGACCGAAGTGTTTCATGGCCGCCGCTTGGGTGAAGGTGCCCTCAGGGCCGAGATAAGCCACTTTCAACGGCTGCTCGAGCGCCAGGCACGAGGACATGATTTCGCGAAACAAACGCGCCATCTCTTCGTTGCCCAGCGGCCCCTGGTTGCGCTCCATCACGCGCTTGAGCACCTGAGCTTCACGCTCGGGGCGATAGAACACCGGCACTTCGCCTTCGGCCAGCGAGGCCATCTTTACTCGCGCAACTTCCTGGGCGCAACGTGCGCGCTCACTGATCAGCTCCAGGACTTTTTCGTCCAGGGCATCAATGCGCAGGCGCAGTGCCTTGAGTTCTTGCTCAGACATTAACCGTGTTCCTTCTCGAACTCTGCCATGTACGACACCAGCGCGTTGACCGCAACGATGTCGACGGCGTTATAGATGGAGGCACGCATGCCGCCCACGGATCGGTGACCCTTTAGGTTCAACAGGCCACGCTCGTCGGCACCCGCCAGGAATGGCTTGTCCAGACGGTCGTCCGCCAGGCGGAACGGCACGTTCATCCACGAGCGGTCCGATTTGTTGATCGGGTTGCTGTACAGGCCGCTGGCGTCGATAAAATCGTACAGCGTGCGCTGCTTCACGTCATTGAGCCTGCCGATGGCTTCAACGCCACCCTGCTCTTTCAGCCATTCGAACACCAGGCCCGACAGGTACCAGGCCAGGGTTGGCGGGGTGTTGTACATCGAGCCGTTATCGGCCGCGACCTTGTAGTCGAGCATGGTCGGGCACAGCGAACGGGCGCGACCCAGCAGGTCTTCACGAATGATGGTGACGACCAGGCCGCTCGGGCCGATGTTCTTCTGGGCGCCGGCGTAGATCATGCCGAAGCGCGAAATGTCCATCGGACGCGAGAGGATGTCCGAGGACATGTCGGCCACCAGCGGCACGTCACCGGTTTGCGGGATCCACTGGAATTCCAGACCGCCGATGGTTTCGTTCGGGGCGTAGTGAACGTAGGCCGCGTCTTTGGACAGGTTCCACTCGTTCTGACCGGGAATGGCGAAATAGTCATAAGGCTTGGCGGTGGCCGCAACGTTGACGTGGCCGTAGCGCGAAGCTTCTTCGATGGCTTTCTGCGACCAGATACCGGTGTCGATATAGTCGGCGGTGCCGCTTTCCGGCAACAGGTTCAGCGGAATCTGCGCAAATTGCTGGCTGGCGCCGCCTTGCAGGAACAGCACTTTATAGTTCGAGGGGATATTCAGCAGATCACGCAGATCCTGCTCGGCCTTGGTGGCGATGGACACGAACTCATCACTGCGATGGCTCATTTCCATGACCGACAGGCCCTTGCCATGCCAATCAAGGAGTTCACCCTGGGCGCGCCGCAGGACAGCTTCGGGAAGCGCCGCAGGACCGGCGCAGAAGTTATAGGCTCTCTTGCTCACATCCAATCTCGCTCTGATTTGGTGGGTCACGCAAACATATCAGTCGACGCAGATCCAATGTGGGAGCGGGCTTGCTCGCGAAAGCGGTGTAACAGGCGACATTGATGTTGAATGTCAGTCCGTCTTCGCGAGCAAGCCCGCTCCCACACTCGATCTTCATGGGCGTCGAAATTTCATTGCAGACAAACAACAAGGGGGCGAATTTTCATCCGCCCCCTGTTTGCCCGCTTACTCTTGCGGTTCTTCGTCGGCGGCGGCGTCGAGTTGCTGGTCTTCGGCAGCGTCGTCGATCACGACTTCACCGTCGAACACTGCACCTTCTTCGCCCTCTTCGCCTTCCAGCTCTTCGCCTTCGACTTCCGACGGCTCTTGAACCCGCTCCAGGCCCACCAGCGTTTCATCGCTGGCCAGCTTGATCAGGGTCACGCCCTGGGTATTACGACCCAGACTGGAGACTTCGTCGACACGGGTACGCACCAAAGTGCCCTGGTCGGAGATCAGCATGATCTCTTCGCCATCCTGCACCTGCACCGCGCCGACCAGACGGCCGTTACGCTCGTTGCTGACCATGGCGATCACGCCCTGACCGCCACGCTTGTACTCGGGGAACTCGGTGATCGCCGTGCGCTTGCCGAAACCACGCGCCGAAGCGGTGAGGATCTCGCTGCCTTCTTCCGGGATCAGCATGGAAATCAGCTTCTGCCCTTCCGGCAGACGCATGCCACGCACACCGCGAGCGGTACGGCCCATGGCGCGAACTTCGGACTCCTTGAAGCGAGTGACCTTGCCACCGTCGGAGAACAGCATGATTTCCTGCTCGCCATCGGTGACGGCAGCAGAAATCAGAATGTCGCCTTCGTCCAGCTCGAGCGCGATCAGACCGACGCTGCGCTGACGGCTGAACGCCACCAGCGGAGTCTTCTTGACCGTACCGTTAGCGGTCGACATGAAGATGAACGGCGCCTTCTTGCGGTCAGCAGCCTTGATACGAGCACGACGCTCTTCGTCGGTTTCGTTGCTGTTTTCGATTTCTTCTACATCAGCCTCGGCACCTTCGGCTTCTTCTTCGTCAGCCTGCCGCTTCATGGCTTCCAGATCGACCGGCAGCATGGTGGTGATGTATTCACCCTCGCTCAATGGCAAGAGGTTGACCAGCGGACGACCGCGGGCCGCGCGGGACGCTTCCGGAATCTCGTAGGTCTTGAGCCAGTACACCTTGCCTTTGCTGGAGAACAGCAGCAGCGTGGTGTGGCTGTTGGCGACCAGCAGGTGAGCGATGTAGTCCTCATCCTTGACGCCGGTGGCCGACTTGCCTTTACCGCCACGACGCTGGGCCTGGTACGCAGCCAGCGGCTGGGTCTTGGCGTAGCCACTGTGAGAAATGGTCACGACGCGCTCTTCTTCCGGGATCATGTCACCCAGGGTCAGGTCGAGGCGGGCATCGAGAATCTCGGTGCGACGCACATCGCCGTATTCGGCGCGGATCACTTCCAGTTCTTCGCGGATCACTTCCATCAGGCGCGTGGCGCTGCTGAGGATGCGGATCAGTTCGCCGATCTGGTTGAGGATCTCTTGATACTCGGCCAGCAGCTTTTCGTGTTCCAGGCCGGTCAGGCGGTGCAGACGCAGTTCCAGAATGGCTTGCGCCTGTTCCGGCGACAGGAAGTACTTGCCTTCGCGCAGACCGTATTGCGGGTCCAGGGTCTCTGGACGGCACGAATCGGCACCGGCACGCTCGACCATCGCGACCACGGCGGACGATTCCCACGCAGTCTTGATCAGCGCTTCCTTGGCTTCCGACGGCGTCGGCGAAGCCTTGATCAGGGCGATGACCGGGTCGATGTTCGACAGGGCAACCGCTTGACCTTCCAGGATGTGACCCCGTTCGCGGGCTTTGCGCAGCTCGAACACGGTACGACGGGTAACGACTTCGCGACGGTGGCGAACGAAGGCTTCCAGCAGGTCCTTGAGGTTGAGGATCCGCGGACGGCCGTCGATCAGCGCGACGATGTTGATACCGAACACCGCTTGCAGCTGGGTCTGGGCGTAGAGGTTGTTGAGGATCACCTCAGGCACTTCGCCGCGACGCAGCTCGATCACGACGCGCATGCCGTCCTTGTCGGACTCGTCACGCAGCTCGGTGATGCCTTCGAGCTTCTTCTCCTTGACCAGCTCGGCGATCTTCTCGATCAGACGGGCTTTGTTCAGCTGGTAAGGCAATTCGGTGATGACGATCTGCTGACGGCCACCGACCTTGTCGATGTCTTCGATCATCGAACGGGCGCGCATGTAAATGCGCCCGCGACCGGTGCGGTAGGCTTCGATGATGCCGGCGCGACCGTTGATGATCGCGGCGGTCGGGAAGTCCGGACCGGGGATGTATTGCATCAGCTCATCGATGGTCAACTCGGGGTTGTCGATGAGGGCCAGGCAACCGTCGATGACTTCACCGAGGTTGTGCGGCGGGATGTTGGTCGCCATGCCCACGGCGATACCGCTGGAACCGTTGACCAGCAGGTTGGGAATACGGGTCGGCATGACCGCCGGGATCATTTCGGTGCCGTCGTAGTTCGGCACCCAGTCCACGGTTTCTTTGTGCAGGTCGGCCAGCAGCTCGTGCGCCAGCTTGGTCATGCGCACTTCGGTGTATCGCATGGCCGCGGCGTTGTCGCCGTCCACCGAACCGAAGTTGCCCTGGCCGTCTACCAGCAGGTAGCGCAGCGAAAATGGCTGCGCCATCCGAACGATGGTGTCGTATACCGCTGTATCACCGTGCGGGTGATACTTACCGATCACGTCACCGACAACACGGGCAGATTTCTTGTACGGCTTGTTGAAGTCGTTGCCCAGCTCGCTCATCGCGAACAGCACACGCCGGTGCACGGGCTTCAAGCCATCGCGCGCATCCGGCAGTGCCCGCCCGACAATTACGCTCATTGCGTAGTCGAGGTAGGACTGCTTCAGCTCGTCTTCGATATTGACCGGGAGGATTTCTTTGGCCAGTTCGCCCATGAGAAGCCTGATTCCTTTTTCTGGTGAAACCTCGTCACATCCATATGGGACGAACGAAGCTCGCCGCTGCAGGCTGAGTGCCGTGCACCGACTTACGACAAATCAACGAGTTATGCCATGGATCTGCGCAGTAAAGACAACCCCGTGGGACTGCCTCGGAAAACGCCGGATGTTATCACAAGAGCCGCCACGCACCTATCCCCCTGATGCGCATGGAGCATAGTTAGTTGACCGGTGACAGGCTTGAAGGGGACGAGAGAGGCTTAGAGAGTTGTTGAATGCAGAATTCAGGCTTGATTGAGGCTTGTTTGTTGACTTTCAGGGCCTCTTCGCGAGCAGGCTCGCTCCCACACCGGATCGCTGTTGTGCCGGCTATTGCGCAAACACTTCGATCAACTGTGGGAGCGAGCCTGCTCGCGAAGGCGATTTACCAGGCGTCCAGGGTCATCAATGCAACCGCTTACGACACATCAACTGCGCCATCTTCGCCGTATCCGGCCGCTCGACAATGCCCTTTTCCGTGACGATCACATCGATCAGGTCTGCCGGGGTCACGTCAAACACCGGGTTGAACGCGGCGACATCGGCCCCGACCCGATGACCGCCGACTTCCAGCAACTCGCGACCGTCGCGCTCTTCGATTGGAATGTCATCGCCGCTGGCCAGGTTCATGTCGATGGTCGAACTCGGCGCCACGACCATGAAGCGCACGCCGTGGTGCATGGCGTTCACCGCCAATTGATAGGTGCCGATCTTGTTGGCCACGTCGCCATTGGCGCTGATGCGGTCGGCCCCCACGATCACCCAGGTAACGCCCTTGGTTTTCATGATATGGGCAGCGGCCGAGTCGGCATTGATCGTGACCGGAATCCCCTCGTTGGCCAATTCCCACGCGGTCAGGCGCGACCCTTGCAGCCAGGGGCGGGTTTCGTCGGCGTATACCCGTTCGACCATGCCTTCAATGAACGCCCCGCGAATCACTCCCAGCGCCGTGCCGAAGCCGCCGGTGGCCAAGGCTCCGGTGTTGCAATGGGTCAGGAACGCCTGGGCATTGCCCTGGTGCTTGCGAATCAGGTCCACCCCCAGTTGCGCCATGGTCAGGTTGGCTTCGCGATCACTTTCATGAATGGCAAGGGCTTCCGCTTCCAGCACCGCCAGCGGATCGGCGTGATGCTTGAGACGCCCAAGCCGCTCACGCATGCGGCCCAGGGCCCAGAACAGATTGACGGCGGTCGGACGCGCATCGGCGAGCAGCGCGGAAATCCGCTTCCAGCGCCGCCCGCCAGTCGCCGCCTTCGGCAAACCGGGCACGCGCCGCCAGCACCACGCCATAAGCGGCACTGATGCCAATGGCCGGCGCGCCGCGTACGACCATCGAACGAATCGCCTCGGCCACACCTGCGGCGCTGGTGTAAGCGATCCACGTTTCCTCGAACGGCAAAATACGTTGATCCAGCAGATACAGGGCGCCATCACGCCAATCGATGGCCTTCACCTTCTCCGCAGCCAACAGTCGATCGCGCATTCCCCACCCCGCACTCAGAAACAAAAGCCGCCGATTATAGCGATCCCCCCGCGAACACGCTCGGGTATACTTCGCCATCCTTTATAAAAGCACTGGAGCCCATCCTCGATGCCGAACACTGCCGTTGCGCTCGACCTGCTATTACTGCCGACCTGGCTGGTACCCGTCGAACCCGCTGGCGTTGTCCTCAAAGAGCACGCTCTGGGCATCCGCGACGGGCGCATCGTCTTTATCGGCCCGCGTGCCGCGGCTCTGAAGCTTGAGGCAAGCGAAATCCGCGAATTGCCGGACATGCTGCTCTGCCCTGGCTGTTCTTTGCTCACGGGCACGCCGCGATGACGCTGTTCCGCGGCCTGGCGGACGATCTGCCGCTGATGGCCTGGCTGGAACAGCACATCTGGCCGGCCGAAGCCAAATGGGTAGACGAAACCTTCGTTCGCGACGGCACCGACTGGCGATCGCCGAGCAGATCAAAGGCGGCATCACCTGCTTCTCCGACATGTATTTCTTCCCGAAGATTGCCAGCGAGTGCATCCATGACAGCGGCATTCGCGGGCAAATCGCCATTCCGATCCTCGACTTTCCGATCCCGGGCGCCAGCACGGCGGACGAGGCCATTCGCCAGGGCGTCGAACTGTTCAACGATCTCAAGCACCACGAGCGTATCAAAATTACCTTCGGCCCCCATGCACCCTACACCGTGGGCGACGAAAACCTGGAGAAAATCCGGGTGATCGCCGAAGAACTGGACGCCTCGATTCACATGCATGTCCATGAAACCGCCTTCGAAGTGCAGCAGTCGGTCGAGCAATATGGCGAACGCCCGTTGGCCCGCCTCGGGCGCCTGGGCCTCCTGGGGCCGCGCTTCCAGGCGGTGCACATGACGCAGATCAGCGATGAGGACCTGATGTTGCTGGTAGAAAGCAATACCAGCGTGGTCCATTGCCCGGAATCGAACCTCAAGCTGGCCAGCGGTTTCTGCCCGGTGGAGCGTTTGTGGCAGGCCGGCGTCAATGTCGCCATCGGCACCGATGGCGCGGCGAGCAACAACGACCTCGACCTGCTCGGCGAAACCCGCACCGCTGCATTGCTGGCCAAGGCCGTCGCAGGCTCCGCCACCGCGCTGGACGCCCATCGCGCCGCTGCGCATGGCCACCCTCAACGGCGCCCGCGCGCTGGGGATCGAAACCGACGTCGGCTCGCTGGAAGTCGGCAAAGCTGCGGACATCGTGGCATTCGACCTCTCGGGCCTGGCGCAGCAACCGGTCTACGACCCGGTTTCGCAGCTTATCTACGCCACTGGCCGCGACTGCGTGAAACACCTTTGGGTCGCCGGCAAGCAACTGCTCGACGACCGTCGTTTGACCCGTCTGGATGAAGACCGGCTTTGTGCCACCGCCAAGGCCTGGGGCCAGCGCATCAGCGGCCGCACCGAATTGTAAGCCCCCGGTCGGGGCAACAGGATTTTTCAAGTTTTAGAGGATTAAGCATGAGCAACGTCGACTACGCCGAAATCGCCAAATTCGAAGCCCTGGCGCATCGCTGGTGGGACCGCGAAAGCGAGTTCAAACCGCTGCACGACATCAACCCGCTGCGGGTCAACTGGATTGACGAACGGGTCCACCTGGCCGGCAAGAAAGTCCTCGACGTCGGCTGCGGCGGCGGCATCCTCAGCGAAGCCATGGCCCAGCGCGGCGCCACCGTCATGGGTATCGACATGGGCGAAGCGCCGCTGGCGGTCGCGCAATTGCATCAGCTGGAGTCGGGCGTGAGTGTCGAGTACCGCCAGACCACCGCCGAAGCCCTGGCCGAAGAGATGCCCGAGCAGTTCGACGTGGTCACCTGCCTGGAAATGCTCGAGCACGTGCCGGACCCCTCCTCGGTGATCCGCGCCTGCTTCCGCATGGTCAAACCCGGTGGCCAGGTGTTCTTCTCCACCATCAACCGCAACCCGAAGGCGTACCTGTTCGCCATCGTCGGCGCCGAATACATCATGAAGCTGCTGCCGCGCGGCACCCACGACTTCAAGAAGTTCATCCGCCCGTCCGAGCTGGGCGCCTGGAGCCGCATGGCCGGGCTGACCGTCAAGGACATCATCGGCCTGACCTACAACCCGCTGACCAAACACTACAAGCTCGCGTCCGACGTGGACGTCAACTACATGATCCAGACCCTGCGCGAGGAGTAAGCCGATGCGTATCAGAGCAGTTCTTTTCGACATGGACGGCACTCTGCTCGACACCGCGCCGGACTTCATTGCCATCTGTCAGGCGATGCGTGCCGATCGCGGCTTGCCGCCGATCAACGATAAACAGATTCGCGACGAAATCTCCGGCGGCGCCAAGGCGATGGTCGCCGTGACCTTCGCCATGGACCCGGAATCGCCGGAATTCGAGGCATTGCGCCTGGAGTTCCTCGAGCGTTATCTCGTGGGTTGCGCCGTTCACAGCAAATTGTTCGACGGCATGGGCGAACTGCTGGCCGATATCGAAAAAGCCAATCTGATCTGGGGCGTGGTCACCAACAAGCCGTTGCGGTTCGCCGAGCCGATCATGCAGCAGCTGGGGCTGGCCGAGCGCTCGGCGCTGCTGATTTGCCCGGACCATGTGAAGAACAGCAAGCCGGATCCCGAGCCGTTGATCCTCGCCTGCAAGATGCTCGACCTGGACCCGGCCAGCGTACTGTTCGTGGGCGATGACCTGCGCGATATCGAATCCGGTCGCGATGCCGGCACCAGGACCGCTGCGGTAACCTTTGGCTATATCCACCCGGACGATAACCCGCGGCACTGGGGCGCGGATGTGGTGGTGGATCATCCGCTGGAGTTGCGCAAGGTGCTTGATAGCGCCCTTTGCGGCTGCTGAACCTGCCCCTTGTAGGAGCGAGCTTGCTCGCGAAGAACCCGAGAACGCCGCGGGCTGTCTGGCTTGACGCGTTATCGTTGACGACCATCGCGAGCAAGCTCGCTCCTACAGGGACCGTGTAACGGCGGTCATTTCTATTTTGTAGAGGTTTTTTATGTTTGATTATTCCGCCCGCCCCGAACTGCTCAAGGACCGGGTCATCCTGGTCACCGGTGCCGGTCGTGGTATCGGCGCCGCCGCCGCGAAAACCTACGCCGCACACGGCGCCACCGTGCTGCTGCTGGGCAAGACCGAAGCCAACCTGACTCAGGTCTACGACGAAATCGAAGCCGCCGGTCATCCACAACCCGCGGTGATCCCGTTCAATCTGGAAACCGCCCTGCCCCATCAATACGATGAGTTGGCAGCGATGATCGAAACCGAATTCGGCCACCTCGACGGCCTGCTGCACAATGCGTCGATCATCGGCCCGCGTACGCCTATCGAGCAGCTGTCGGGTGAAAACTTCATGCGCGTCATGCACGTCAACGTCAATGCGATGTTCATGCTCACCAGCACGCTGCTGCCGCTGCTCAAGCTGTCCCAGGACGCCTCGGTGGTGTTCACGTCCAGCAGCGTCGGCCGCAAGGGGCGCGCCTACTGGGGTGCGTACGGGGTTTCCAAATTTGCCACCGAAGGCTTGATGCAAACCCTGGCCGACGAAGTCGATACCGTGGCACCGGTGCGCGCCAACAGCATCAACCCCGGCGCCACCCGCACCAGCATGCGCGCCCAGGCCTACCCCGGGGAAAACCCGCTGAACAACCCGACGCCGGAGGAGATCATGCCGGTTTATCTCTACCTGATGGGACCGGACAGCACCGGCATCAACGGCCAGGCTTTCAACGCTCAGTAACACCGTGCGTCGCTTTTGTGCCGCGACAGCCTCTGGTCGCGGCGCTTGAAATACCCCCGCAATTGCTGGTCAAACAACCGGCGTCACTCGCCTGCTCTCCCACCACAACCTCAAGCCATTGAATTATATCGTTATTATCCATTTGAACATTTTGGCAAGACTTTCGCTCTAAACCAGCTCAAGACACGCAGTGTGAAAGCAGATGGGGCGTCGATAGTTACTTTATCTTCAGCAAAGCGGATTAGACTCGTAGGAGATGTCCTACGGGACTGATGGATCAGTATGACGCGCAGCCCAAAGCCGCTCTCACCCAGCTTGTAAGACTGTCTTACTGCTCAGGGGCGCACGCCATATGAAACCACCTTCCCAGACCAACGCAATTGACTTCGATCGCGCCAAATTGCAACGCCTGGGCTTTGGTCAGCAGCCCCCCCGTCCGGAGAGGTCGGTCAGCCTTGCGCAAATGCGCCAGCAGCTGAGCCAACTTTTACAAACCAGCCTTGAGCCGCAACGCATTCTCGGGCTGTTTTTTCGTGAGATCCAGCGCCTGGTCCCTCTGGACGCCTTGAGTTACGAACACAAGGCCAGCGACTTGCGCCTGGAGTTCGGCGAGTGTGCCCCTCATTCGATCAGCTTCAGTCTCAACCATAAGGGCGAGCACCTGGGGCGCCTGGTATTCCGCCGCAAGCAGGCATTCAGCGATCAGGAACAAGGCAACCTCGAGTCGATTTTGTCCGCATTGTTGTATCCGATGCGCAATACCCTGCTCTACCGTGCCGCCACCCAAAGCGCCTTGCGTGATCCGCTGACGGACACCGGCAACCGCATCGCCATGGATCAGACGCTGCAACGGGAGATCGAGATGTCGCGCCAGCACCTGCAACCCTTGTCGCTGTTGATGCTGGACATCGATCACTTCAAACACGTCAATGACAATCACGGGCACAGCGCTGGCGATGAAGTACTGAAGGCGGTTGCCGGCTCGATCAAGCACCAGTTGCGCAACGTGGACATGGTGTTCCGCTTTGGTGGCGAAGAGTTCCTGATTCTGCTTTCCAACACCGGTCGGGAGGCGGCAGCCATGGTCGGCGAGCGATTACGATTTGCGGCGCAGGAGCAGGATTATGCCGCGGATGGCAAATCGATCGAGCTGACGGTCAGCCTCGGCTGTTCGACCCTGTTGCCCGGCGAGTCCGCCGATAGCCTGCTGCGACGGGCCGATAATGCACTGTATGTGGCCAAGCGCGCAGGTCGCAACCGGTTGGCGATGGCGGGGTGAAGGCCGCCAGCGCGGCCCGTACTGCATAGCCCTAACGGACAGCGCCGCGCAACTCGCCTACCAACCCTTGGAGCCTGGCGGGCTCCGCCGCTTCTACCGTCACCGCAGGGCCTGCCACCAGGGTCACTCGCGACCATAAGCGACGAAACAGCCCCTTGTCCGGATCGCGACTGAAAAAACTGCCCCACAACCCCTGCAGTGCCAACGGAATCACCGGCACCGGGGTCTCTTCAAGAATCCGCGTCAGCCCGCCCTTGAATTCATTGATCTCGCCATCGGCGGTCAGTTTGCCCTCAGGGAAGATGCACACCAGCTCACCGTCCTTCAGATACCGGGCAATGCGCGTGAAGGCTTTTTCGTAAATCTGGATATCTTCCTGACGCCCCGCGATCGGAATCGTCCCGGCCGTGCGAAAGATGAAATTCAGCACCGGCAAGTTGTAGATCTTGTAGTACATCACAAAGCGAATCGGCCGACGCACCGCGCCACCGATCAGTAACGCATCGACGAAAGACACATGATTGCAGACCAGCAACGCCGCGCCCTCATCGGGAATCAGTTGCAGATTGCGATGCTCCACGCGGTACATGGAATGGCTGAGCAGCCAGATCATGAAGCGCATGCTGAACTCGGGGACAATCTTGAAGATGTAGGCGTTGACGCCGATGTTCAGCAGCGACACCACCAGGAACAGCTGCGGGATCGACAGCTTGACCAGGCTCAGCAAGACGATCGAGACAATCGCCGAGACCACCATGAACAGCGCATTGAGAATGTTGTTGGCCGCAATCACCCGCGCCCGCTCGTTCTCGGGAGTGCGCGACTGGATCAACGCGTACAGCGGCACTATATAGAAGCCGCCGAAGGTCCCCAGGCCGAGAATATCGATCAAGACCAGCCAGGTATGGCCAAACCCGAGGATCTCGACCCAGCCATGGCCGTCGACGCTGCCCGGAATCCCGCCGGAATGCCACCACAACAGCAACCCGAACACTGTCAGGCCGAACGAACCGAACGGCACCAGGCCGATTTCGACTTTGCGCCCGGACAGTTTCTCGCAGAGCATCGAGCCGAGTGCGATACCGACCGAGAACACCGTGAGAATCAGCGTTACCACGGTTTCGTCGCCGTGCATCCACTCCTTGGCGTAAGCCGGGATCTGTGTCAGATAAATCGCGCCGACAAACCAGAACCATGAGTTGCCGACAATCGAGCGCGATACGGCCGGGGTTTGGCCCAGACCCAGCTTCAGGGTGGCCCAGGATTGACTGAAGATGTTCCAGTTCAGGCGCATTTCCGGCGAGGCGGCCGCGGCACGAGGGATGCTGCGGCTGGCCAGGTAACCGATGACCGCAATGCCAATGATCGCCGTGGAGACGATGGGCGCGTAATCACTGGACGACATCATGACCCCGGCGCCGATGGTTCCGGCGAGGATCGCCAGGAACGTCCCCATTTCCACCAGGCCGTTACCGCCCACCAGCTCTTCTTCGTGCAGGGCCTGGGGCAGGATCGAGTATTTCACCGGGCCGAACAGTGCCGAGTGAGTGCCCATGGCAAACAGCGCCACCAGCATCAGCGACAGGTGATCGAACATGAAACCGACCGCGCCGACCGCCATGATCGCGATTTCGCCGAGCTTGATCAGACGGATCAGCGCGTCCTTGGCGAATTTTTCGCCGAACTGCCCGGCCAGCGCCGAGAACAGAAAGAACGGCAGGATGAACAGCAGCGCACACAGGTTGACCCAGATCGAGCGATCTCCGTCGATCGTCAGCTTGTACAGAATGGCGAGGATCAACGACTGCTTGAAGATGTTGTCGTTGAACGCACCCAGCGACTGCGTGATGAAAAACGGCAGGAAGCGCCGGGTGCGAAGCAAGGTGAACTGTGAGGGGTGACTCATCTTCCGTGTGTCCCTGATCGTGGGTAGAGAGTGGCGTGGATACGTTGATTGGAATGCCGAACGTCGATCCAGGCCACACATTACCTAATCCCGGGCGGTTATTTCTTTAATCCTGCGATACAAGGTGAGACAAACAGCTCCCCCCGCCACGCCCCCTGCACCGTCCGTTTGCCGACGATCAGCCACATCACCACCAGCAATGCCACCAGCACACAGCCGAAAATACTGAAAAAGCTCAGGTTCAACACGCTGGCCAGTTTCAAGGTAGTCAGGGCGTACACGCCCAGGGGGAAGGTAAAGCCCCACCAGCCGAGGTTGAACGGAATCCCGGCGCGCAGGTATCGCACGGTGATCAGCAGCGCGATCAGCATCCACCACAGGCCAAACCCCCACAGCGTAATCCCGGCCACCAGCCCCAGCCCGGCGGCGATTTCACCGACCCCGGGCAAACCGTTGGCCGCGAAGATCGCCGGCGCGTCGGCACCCAGCAGCAACATGCCCAGCGCCCCGGTACCGATCGGGCCGAGTGCCAGCCAGCTCGAGGCTGCCATGTTTTCGTGGGGCAGTTTATGCAGGGCCATGCGCAACAGCAGGATGGTCAGGATGCTGAATGCCACCGGCAGGGAAAAGGCCCAAAGCACGTAGCTGGTGACCAACACCACTATCTGCGAATGGGCATCTGCCAGGTGCGGCGCCAACAGGCCGCCACTGGCGGCGGCGACTTCGGCGGCCACCACCGGCAACAGCCACACGGCCGTCATCTGATCGATGCTGTGCTCCTGCCGGGTGAACATCAGGTAGGGGATCAGCACGCCACAGGCCAGGGACATGACCACGTCCAGCCACCACAGCATTTCGGCGAGCGGTATCACGCCATTACCCCAGCGCGGCAGACCGAACACCAGAAAACCATTGATGATGGTCGCCAGGCCCATGGGGATGGTGCCAAAGAACATCGACACGGTCGAATGACCGAAAATCCGCCGCGCCTCATCGAAAAACAGCACCCAACGTGCCGTGTAGATAGCCGCGAACAAAACAAACAGGACGATATTGAACAGCCAGAGTGCTTCGGCGATCCCGCGAACGCCGGGACCCGCACCCGGCCACTGCGCCAGCGCCAATGCCAGCACACCGGTGCCCATGGTGGCGGCGAACCAGTTCGGGGTGAACTGGCGGATCACTTCGCGCGGGTGCTGCAAATGACTGAAAGGTTTAAAACCGGATGTGGCGGTGTTGGGGCATGTCATGGCGAACTCCTGTCCTCTTGTTGAGGTGGAATTCATGGTAGAACCGAATCGAATATCTATATAACGGGTAATATCTCTAACTGTTATCTATTTTATGAATATTATATTCATCCGACATCGGCGTGACAGGCTTTGACAGGCCGCTGCAGCTTCAATCCCAGCAGCGCCCCCAGCGACAGAACGATCAACACCGCACCATAACCATCGGTGGTTGGCACCAGGCCAAAGGTTTGTGTCAGGTTCCCGGCCAGCAACGACGGCAAGCAGAACGCCAGATAACTGAGCACGTAATACGCCGACATCAACCCGGCCCGCTCATGGGGCAGCGCCAGTGGCACCAGACTGCGCACCGCCCCCAGGAAACCGGCGCCGAACCCGCAACCGGCGACCAGGGTGCCGAGGAAAAACAATGCCAGGCTGGCGCTGTGCACCCCCAGCAAAATCAACACAAGCCCCACTGGCAGCAAGGTGCCTCCCAATAGCAGCGCGATTGCGGCGGGACGATTGCGCAGGGTGAAGATCATCAACGCACCGGTCACCGTCAATGCCGCCACCGGTCGCGCCGCCAATCAGGTTCGAGGTCGACCCCGTGGCGGTACGCACCAGCGAGGGTGCCAGCGATGCGAAAAAAACCGCCGAGCGCCCAGGTGGCGGTGTTGAGCGGCAATACTCGCCACAAGGTAGACCGTGCCTGGACCGGCACATGCAGGGTCGGGCGCAGCGACGCCCAGGCACCCGCTTGCGAACTGACGGTTTCGGGCAGGCGCCAGACGTACAATGCCTGCATCACAAACAGCGCGAGCAGTACCCAATAGGTCAACTGCAATGGCAGCGGCGCGAATTCGGCCAACAAGCCGCAGCCGATGGCCCCGAGCGCCATGCCCAGTAACGGCGCGACACTATTGACCAACGGCCCTTGTTGACGATCGGTATCCAGCAGCGCCGCACTCAGCACGGCGGTGGCCATTCCCGTTGCAAACCCCTGAAGCACCCGCGCACCGATCAACCACGCCACGCTGTCGGCATTGATAAACAGCAACATCGCCAGGACATTAAGCAATACAGCGGTGAAGATCACCGGTTTGCGCCCCAGATAATCGGAAAGCGAACCGACCGTCAGCAGCGCCACCAGCAAGCTGATGGCGTACACCCCGAAAATAACGGTCAGGGTCGCTGCCGAGAACCGCAGGTGTTCCTGATACAAGTGATACAACGGCGTCGGAGCAGTGGAAGCCGCGAGAAAACTGAGTAAGGTAACCGCCAGAAACCACAGGCTGGAACGCTGGGACTCAGAACGGTTCGTCGTTGAATAGAACATTGCACACTCCGCAAAAGCTAATTTATTGCTTTTCGGAGTGTGCTACTGGTGAACGCTTAAAGCAAATTCTTTGTGTTAAGGTCCGATGCATGGCTATTAAAGAAGGTTACGCCCGGGAGGCCGTAGCGCCCGGGTGCAAGAGTCGATTCATTCGGCCGTCCGTGAGCTGCTCCAGGAGCAGGAGCGCTCAACCCTGACCGTCCCGCAAATCGCCGCCCGTGCGGGGGTCACGCCGTCGACCATTTACCGGCGCTGGGGTGACTTGTCGGCGCTGCTGGCCGACGTGGCCCTCGCGCGCATGCGTCCCGACAGTGAGCCGGCCAACACTGGCAGCTTGCGCGGTGACGTGCTGGCCTGGGCGGAGCAGTATCTGGACGAGATGAGCTCCGAACCCGGGCGCAACATGCTGCGCGACGTGCAAAGCAGCACCCTGCCGATTTATTGCACGACCATCATTGGCGGGCAGTTGCAGACGATTCTGGACCGGTACCCCGATCAGCTGAAGCCCAGTGTCGATCGATTGATCAACCTGGTGGCGGCGCCTACGGTGTTCCGTATCCTGTTTTCAGAGGCGCCGCTGGAGGTTGGGGAGTTGCATCGGTTGGTTGAGATTGCCCTGAATCAGTGACACCGCCTTCGCGAGCTTGCTCGCGAAGAGGCCCGCATAGGCACTGAAGATCCTGCGGACTGCCACCCTGCGACACCCCGCCACGTCACGACCTTGGTCGACACTGACTAACGCCGGCGCTCGTGCGAGACTGTCTGACCGGGCGGGAGTCCCGGGTGTCTTTTGTCTGGAGTTCCCATGTCGCTGTCCAGCGGGCTGATCGCCACCGTCGCCCTGGCCTATATGGCCATCCTGTTCGCCATCGCCTTCTACGGTGACCGGCGCAGTGCGCCCTTGCCACCGCGCGTGCGTGCCTGGGTGTACAGCCTGTCGCTGGCGGTCTACTGCACCAGCTGGACCTTCTTCGGCGCCGTGGGCCAGGCCGCCGAACAACTCTGGTCATTCCTGCCGATCTACCTCGGGCCGATCCTGCTGCTGGTCTGCGCGCCGTGGGTCCTGCAGAAAATGGTGATGATCAGCAAGCAGGAGAACATCACCTCCATTGCCGACTTCATCGCCGCGCGCTATGGCAAGTCCCAGGCGCTGGCGGTGGTGGTGGCGCTGATCTGCCTGGTCGGTGTGCTGCCCTATATCGCGTTGCAGCTCAAAGGCATCGTGCTCGGGGTGAACCTGTTGATCGGCGCGGGCGCGGACGCCACGGGCACTCGCGCCCAGGATACGGCGCTGGTCGTATCGCTGGTGCTGGCGCTGTTTACCATCGTCTTCGGCACCCGCAACCTCGACGCCACGGAACACCACCGCGGCATGGTGCTGGCGATCGCGTTCGAATCCCTGGTCAAGCTGTTTGCGTTTCTCGCGGTCGGCGCGTTCGTGACCTACGGCCTCTACGACGGTCCCGGCGACCTGTTCGATCAGGCCATGCTCGCCCCGCGCCTGGAAGAATACTGGAAGGAAACCATCAACTGGCCATCGATGGTGGTCCAGACCGGCGTGGCGATGATGGCGATCATCTGCCTGCCACGACAGTTCCATGTGACCGTGGTCGAAAACATCGAGCCTCAAGATCTGCGAGTGGCCAAATGGGTGTTCCCGGCTTATCTGGCGCTGGCGGCGTTGTTTGTGGTCCCGATCGCCCTCGCCGGTCAGATGCTCCTGCCCAGCTCGGTCCTGCCGGACTCTTTCGTCATCAGCCTGCCCTTGGCGCAGGCTCACCCGGCCCTGGCATTGCTGGCGTTTATCGGGGGTGCCTCGGCGGCGACCGGCATGGTGATCGTCGCCAGCGTGGCCCTGTCGACCATGGTCTCCAACGACATGCTGCTGCCGTGGTTGCTGCGACGCAACAACGCCGAGCGGCCGTTCGAAGTGTTCCGCCAGTGGATGCTCTCGGTGCGCCGGGTCACCATCGTGGTGATCTTGCTGCTGGCCTACGTCAGCTATCGCCTGCTGGGCTCGACCGCGAGCCTGGCAACCATCGGCCAGATCGCCTTCGCCGCCGTGACCCAACTGGCCCCGGCCATGCTCGGCGCGCTGTACTGGAAACAGGCCAACCGTCGAGGTGTATTCGCCGGTCTCGCCACCGGGACGTTCCTCTGGTTCTACACCCTGATTCTGCCGATTGCCGCCTCCAGCCTGGGGTTGTCCTTGAGCAGTTTCCCGGGTTTGACCTGGCTGCACAGCAACCCGCTGCACCTGCCGATCACCCCCCTGACCCAAGGTGTGGTGCTGTCCCTGGCGGGCAACTTCACCCTGTTTGCCTGGGTGTCGGTGCTGTCGCGCACCCGGGTGTCGGAACACTGGCAGGCCGGTCGCTTCATCGGTCAGGAAATCAGCGCCCGTCCCAGCTCCCGCTCCATGCTGGCGGTACAGATCAATGATTTGCTGCAATTGGCGGCACGTTTCGTCGGTGAAGAGCGGGCCCGTCAGAGTTTCATCCGTTTTGCCTACCGCCAGGGCAAAGGCTACAACCCGAACCAGAACGCCGACGGCGAATGGATCGCCCACACCGAGCGCCTGCTGGCCGGTGTGCTCGGCGCTTCGTCCACTCGCGCAGTAGTAAAGGCGGCCATCGAAGGTCGGGAAATGCAACTCGAAGATGTCGTCCGGATCGCCGACGAAGCCTCGGAAGTGCTGCAATTCAACCGCGCGTTGCTGCAAGGCGCGATCGAGAACATCACCCAGGGCATCAGCGTGGTCGACCAGTCACTCAGGCTGGTGGCGTGGAACCGGCGCTACCTGGAGTTGTTCAATTATCCGGACGGCCTGATCAGCGTCGGGCGCCCGATTGCCGACATCATTCGCTACAACGCCGAACGTGGCCTGTGCGGGCCCGGCGAAGGGGAGGTGCATGTCGCCCGCCGCCTGCACTGGATGCGCCAAGGCCGCGCGCATACTTCGGAAAGATTGTTCCCCAATGGACGGGTGATCGAGCTGATCGGCAACCCGATGCCGGGCGGCGGTTTCGTCATGAGTTTCACCGACATCACCGCGTTTCGCGAGGCCGAACAGGCGCTGACCGAAGCCAACGAAGGCCTGGAGCGACGGGTCACCGAACGGACCCACGAACTGTCGCAACTCAACGTGGCCCTGACCGAAGCCAAGGGCACCGCCGAGTCGGCCAACCAGTCGAAAACCCGGTTCCTGGCAGCGGTCAGCCATGACTTGATGCAACCGCTGAACGCGGCACGATTGTTTTCTGCAGCCCTTAGTCACCAGGACGACGGCTTGTCCGGGGAGGCGCAGAAACTGGTGCATCACCTGGACACCTCTCTGCGCTCGGCCGAAGACCTGATCAGCGACCTGCTGGACATATCCCGCCTGGAAAACGGCAAGATCAACTCGGATCCCAAGCCGTTCGTGCTCAATGAGTTGTTCGACGTCCTCAGTGCCGAGTTCCAGGCGCTGGCCCGGGACCAGGGGCTGAAATTCCGGGTCAGGGGCAGCACGTTGCGGGTCGACAGCGACAGCAAACTGTTGCGGCGGATCTTGCAGAACTTCCTGACCAACGCTTTCCGCTACGGCAAAGGGCCGGTGTTGTTGGGGGTCAGGCGGCGCAAGGGCGAATTGTGCCTGGAGGTCTGGGACCGTGGCCCGGGGATTCCGGAAGACAAGCAGCAGGTGATTTTCGAAGAATTCAAACGCCTCGACAGCCACCAGACCCGTGCCGAGAAAGGCCTGGGGCTGGGCCTGGCGATTGCTGACGGCTTGTGTCGAGTCTTGGGCCACACCTTGCAGGTTCGCTCTTGGCCAGGTCGCGGCAGTGTGTTCAGCGTCACCGTGCCGTTGGCCCGGGCGCAAACCGCGATACCGGCCAAAGTCGTCGAACTCAACGGCAAACCGCTGAGCGGCGCGCAGGTACTGTGCATCGATAACGAAGACAGCATCCTGATCGGCATGAACAGCTTGCTGACACGCTGGGGATGCCAGGTCTGGACCGCACGCAACCGCGATGAGTGCGCGGCGTTGCTCAACGACGGGATGCGTCCGCAACTGGCACTGGTGGATTACCACCTGGACCATGGCGAGACCGGGACCGATCTGATGGCTTGGCTGCGCACCCGATTGGGCGAACCGGTGCCGGGCGTGGTGATCAGTGCCGACGGGCGACCCGAGATGGTGGCGCAGGTGCATGCGGCCGGGCTGGATTACCTGGCCAAACCGGTGAAGCCGGCGGCGTTGCGGGCGTTGTTGAGTCGGTATTTGCCGTTGTAGCGTGATATTTGGGGGCGGTGTAGCCCCCGAAAAGATCGCAGCCTGCGGCTTCCTGCAATCTTGCAGTCGGCGCGATCCCTTGTAGGAGCCGGCTTGCCAGCGAAGAGGCCATCACCTGCGACATCAATGGCGCCTGACACGTCGCCTTCGCCAGCAAGCCGGCTCCTATAACCGCGTGCAAACCCGATCCCGCAGGCTGCGATCTTTTGATCTTTACTCCGGCAACTCCGCCAAGCCATCCACATCCGTCATCGCCCGCTCCAGCAAATCTGCCGGCAGGCTCTTGCTCGCCCGCGCGCCCAGCAACTTGAGCTGCTCACTGCGACTGACCAGGTTGCCTCGTCCCTCCGTGAGCTTGTTGCGCGCGGAGCTGTAGGCCTTGTCCAGTTGCTGCAAGCGATTGCCGACTTCATCCAGATCCTGAATGAACAATACGAACTTGTCGTACAGCCACCCGGCTCGCTCGGCGATTTCCCTGGCGTTCTGGCTTTGGCGCTCTTGTTTCCACAGGCTGTCGATGACCCGCAAAGTCGCCAGCAGCGTTGTCGGGCTGACGATCACGATATTGCGGTCGAACGCCTCCTGAAACAGCGTCGGCTCGGCCTGCAGCGCGGCGGAAAACGCCGCTTCGATCGGCACGAAGAGCAAGACGAAATCCAGGCTGTGCAAACCGTCGAGCCGCTTATAGTCCTTGCCGGACAGGCCTTTGACATGATTGCGCAGCGACAGCACGTGTTGCTTGATGGCGATCTGGCCGATGGCATCGTCTTCGGCCGCCACGTATTGCTGATAGGCCGTGAGGCTGACTTTGGAGTCGACCACCACCTGCTTGTCGCCCGGCAGATAAATGATCACGTCCGGCTGGAATCGCTCACCGTCCGGGCCCTTGAGATTGACCTGGGTCTGGTATTCGCGCCCCTTCTCCAGGCCCGCATGCTCCAGCACCCGCTCCAGAATCAACTCGCCCCAGTTGCCCTGGGTTTTCTGCCCTTTCAAGGCCCGGGTCAGGTTGGTTGCTTCATCGCTCAGGCGCAGGTTCAACGCCTGCAACCGCTCCAGTTCCTTGGCCAGGGAGAAACGCTCACGGGCTTCGGCCTGATAACTCTCCTCGACGCGTTTTTCGAAGGACTGGATGCGTTCCTTCAACGGGTCCAGCAACTGCCCCAGACGCTGCTGACTGGTTTCGGCAAAACGCTGCTCACGCTCGTCGAAGATTTTGCCGGCCAGCTCCGCAAACTGCGCACGCAGCTCGTCTCGCGAGCCTTGCAGGTCACTGAGACGCTGCTGGTGGCTTTCCTGCTGCTCACGTAGCTCGGCGTTGAGCGAGGCGGTCTGGGCGTCCAGACGACGCAACTCGGCTTCTTTGCCGGCGCGCTCCAGATTCCAGGCGTGGGCGGCATTGCGGGCGTCGTCACGCTCGATCTGCAGCAGTTCCACTTCACGGCGCACGGCGGCGAGGTCCGCTTGCCGGGCGGTGTTGGCCTGGCCCAGATCGGCGATTTCATCGCGGCAGGCTTCGAGTTGGGCGTTCAGTCCATCCTGGGCCAGATGGGCCGTGGTCAGGCGCTCTTCCAGCAGGGCCACCTGCGACTGCATCGCGCTCGCCCGGCGCTGTAATTGCCAGGCCAATACCAGTAACGGCAGCGCAGCACCCGCCAGACCGAGCAATGCGCTGGTCAAGTCCATAGCCATAGCCACTCCTGCCCTTTCGATAAAACTTGAAGGTTAACCAAGGCGTCAGGTCTTGGACAGCTCAGTCTTCGATCAGACCCAATTCCTGCAGGGCACGTCGATCCCCGGCCCGCGCAGCCTGGCGCAGCAGGTCCTGACCGATTCGGCGATCCCGGGCATTGCCGCACTCGCGGCACATCAACTGACCGAGACGACTTTGCGCGGCGACGACGCCTTCACGGGCCGGTTGCTTGAGCAAACGTCCGGCGATGTGTTTGACGTTGGTGTTTTCACCCAGGCGCGGGCTGTCGAGCAACCACTCGGCCACACGCATCGAGAAACGCTTAGGCGGGGTAACACTGGCGGATGTGGAAGTGACTGAGATTGATACTGAGCGAAACTTCATAAAGCACTGTGGGACAGATCGGAAGGCGCGCCACTCTACTCTTTTTTTCTTACAGGTAAAGCCTAAAAAAACCCGGCACGCCCGTCCTAGAGCAAGCGCTCGGGACAATCCACAGAAGCTGTGGATAACTCAGTGGACAACCGCCTTTGAACTCTCGCAAAGCCCTATGGAATGGGGCCCGCAGTCAAACTGACGATTTTTTCACCAGTAAAAAAAAGCGATGTTTTTCATTGACTTAAATTTTGGTTACAGGCACCCACCCGGGTTGAAGGCAAGATGACAGCGAGGTGACAGCCCGCGCAACTGATGTGCACAAGTACCTTTCAGGCGGTTATATCGGGGCGTTTTTTCGGAGCATTTTCGTGTCAGGCCTGGGGATAAACCCCGGCAAACCCTTGATGCAGCCCGGTAAAAACTCGATAAACATCGGCGACCGATTGTCGGAATCTGTGCTATCACAAGGCGAGATCGCCGGTCTTGAGCTTCTCTCGACGCCCGCCCCGTGAAGCAAAAAAAGCGCTGCCAGGCATCTTTTTTGCCAGGGCCCTTCCCTTTGTCAAACCAATCCGTTACTATCCGCGGCGTTAGTACCAAGCTGAAAGTCAATTCTGGTCGAACACTCCCCCCGGTCAGCCTTCCCCAAGGAAGCTTCCACCGAACAAGCGGGATCGACCACCTCGATGGTTTCCAGGTAATCCTTGCGTCAACACTGCCTTTGATCGAAAGCAAAGGGTGTTGCGAAGTTCACTTACTCTGACCGAACCAACCTGCAAATTGATCAGGATCTTCACCCCGGGCCCAGAACCTTTGCCCTTGATGTGTTGCCTGCCCTCCTAAGTACCTACCTGCCAGCCCAAGCGCGCCAATTATCAGCGCTTCAAACTGGCTGCTTTGTTCCAGTCGGGTTCTTCGATCGACCAATGGTGGTCGTCGTCACTGGAACGTTTTAATTTTGCACGGCTCTTATCCGTGTCGCTTGTAGGAACACCCAATGACTATGTCTACTCAAATCCACACCCAGGATGCTATCCGCACCCTGACCAACGCTTTTGCACCAATGAACTGCCTGATCATGGCCGCTCGCAAAGGCTGCTTCAGCTTTACCCTGGTCAACGAACACGGCATCGCCCGTCACAGCGAACGCCTGTACCCCGATCAATACTCCAGCGCCGAGCCGCTGCAGGCCGTGATCGAGCGTACCCGTCAGGCACTGGTTGCCTGATACGCCAGCAAGACTGAAAACCGTAAAAGCCCTGCTCAAAAAGCGGGGCTTTTTATTGCCCGATATTTCCCAGTTAGTCGCCGCGGCCTAAGTACCAACCGATATAACGGTTATAACTCGAAGCCGGAAATATTTTAAAAACAGTCCTTTACGGCGCGAATATGACACTACACTTCAACTCAAGCGGCTTGTTCCGCTTCCGGCGAGCCTGAGCCGATCCACTGCTGCCAAGGCCCCTTCAGGACTCGCCGACTACTTCACGTTTCGAGGGTGATATGGGTATCGCTGCCAGCGAACTGTGCCGTTATGTGATCCGTCCGACCCTGATTTACCTCGGACGCCATAGCGCAACTGCCGAATCCCTGCTGCTGGGCATTGCCGCCAGCCAGTCTGCCCTTGGTTCCGCCCTGCATGACCGCCGTGGACACGGCCTGTATCGAATTGCCGAGCCCCGCCACCAGGCGCTCTGGGACCACTACCTGGCACTGGACCCGGATCGCGCCAGCCTGGTTCGCGGGCTGGCAAGCCAACATGCATTCCTCAGCAGCCCGAATCTCGAATTGACCGTCAACCTGCGTTACGCCACTGCCATCGCCTGGCTGCTGGTAGAAGAACAGAATACCCCGCTCCCCGAAGCAGCAGATGACCTGATGGGAATGGCCCGCATCTGGCGCCAGACCTTTCAGCCCCAAGGACGTCTGCGTGACTTCACTTTCGCCTGGCAGACCTGTGTCTCACCGCTGAATCAGGTCGCTTGCTGATCCTCATTTTCGCAAAATCCTGCAACTTGTCGCGAATCTGGTCGGATTGTCCTACAAAACCGCTCTAAATCAGGGGTTACAGGCTATAGCGCCCGGACGAAATTCTTGGTAATTTTCGCCCCGGTGATCACCAGGAGTTCTAATAATGAAAAAAGTAATGCTCAAAACCACCATTAGCCTCGCCGTTACCTTGGCATCCGCCCAAATCTTTGCAAGTGGCTTCGCCCTCAACGAACAAAGCATCAGCGGGATGGGTACAGGTTTTGCCGGGCGATCTTCTGCTGCCGACGACGCATCCACCATTTTTGGCAACCCTGCCGGCATGTCTCGCCTCAAACGCGAACAAGTGACCGGCGGTGTCGCATTTATCGATGCACACACTGACATCAGCGATGCCAGCTCCCGTCCGAATGGTGGCACCAACAAAGGTGACATGGTCCCTTTCATGGGCGTGCCCATGGGCTACTACGTAAAGCCAATCGATGACCAGTGGGCATTCGGCATCGGCGTGTACGCTCCATTCGGCCTGGTGACCGATTACGAGAACGGCTTTGCCGGCCGTTACTTCGGCAGCAAGAGCGAAGTCAAGATCGTCACTATCCAGCCAACCGTCAGCTACGCCTTCAACGACAAGGTTTCCATCGGTTTCGGCCCGACCATCAACCGCATCGACGGCAAGCTGGAATCGAACCTGTCGCTGAACCCGCTGGCACCGGACGGCGAAGTCAAGATCAAGGGTGACGACACGGCACTGGGCTACAACGTCGGTATCCTGGTGCAAGCCACCGACAGCACCAGCGTCGGCCTGACCTACCACTCGAAAGTGAAGTACAAGCTGGAGGGTGATACCAAGGTCAACTACGGCCTCCTTGGCGCCCTGGGTCAGAACCCGAACCAGAAGTTCGACGCTTCGCTGGACATCACTACGCCTGAATCGGTCGACTTCTCGGTCACCCACAAACTGGACTCCCAGTGGACCCTCTACGCAGGCAGCACCTGGACTCGCTGGAGTCGCCTGAAAGAAATCACCGTCGAGAACGAAGGCGTTCCTGCCGCTCTGTCCGCACGCGGCTTCGGCACCATCACCGAAGAGCAGAACTGGCACGACACCTGGGCTCACGCTATTGGCGCGTCCTACCAGTTGAACAAGCAATGGGTACTGCGGACCGGTCTGTCCGTTGACCAGGCGCCGACCAACAACGAAAACCGCTCCCCACGCATCCCGACTGGCGATCGCACAATCTTCAGCCTCGGTGCTGGCTGGAGCCCGACCGACGACCTGACCATCGATGTGGCGTATTCGTACCTGCGTGAAGAGTCGGTCAAGGTCAACGACAACAACGGCCGCCAGGCCTACGACGCCAAGTATGAAAACTATGCGAACGGTTTCGGTGTCGGTGCGACCTACCGCTTCTGATGATTCACGGCGAACCTGATCGCCTCGCCGCCTGAATTGAAAAAGCCCCGCGCTCTTGCACAGAGGCGGGGCTTTTTATCGGACGGCGATCGCCCCCCACCCCTGTGGGTGCTGGCTTTGATACAAAGGGATCGACGGCGCGTAAAGAAATAATAAATTTTCGCCCCACAGTCAGCCGTGCAATACATGTAGATATTGGATCTGGGGTAGCATCCGGCACCTGAATCGGCTTCTCGCAGAAAAGAGCCTCTTGCTCCCGGGTTCGCGCCCAGCATGCAGGGTTGTGTTCTGGAATACGCCTGAATTTACCGTGCCTGTGAGCTACGGTTGTACCTATTCTGAGAAGCGGCCCTCGATGCGCGTAAGCTCTCGCCCGTGCCTCCCGACCTTGCTGGCGACCTTTAAATGAAATCATTGCTTCATCCAGCAAGGGCTGTCGCTCTGGTTTTTCTGGCCGCAATACTCGTCGGCAGCGCCCTTCTGATGCTCCCGATATCCCACGCCGAAGGTAGTGCTACGCCCTGGGTGACTGCATTTTTTACAGCGGTATCGGCCGTATGCGTTACCGGGCTGGTAGTGGTGGACACCGGTACTTACTGGTCAACCTTTGGTCAGTCGGTGATTCTGCTGCTGTTCCAGCTAGGCGGCTTCGGCATGATGACTGTGGCGACCTTGCTGGGCTTGATGGTCAATAGCTCCTTTCGTCTGCGCACCAAAATGATCGCCCAGTTCGAGTCACGCTCATTGAGGTTGGGCGACATTGCCAGCGTGGCCAAACTCGTGCTTGTGGTGACATTTGCCCTGGAGCTCATTATTGCCCTGTCGCTCACCCTCCGATTACACCTGGCCTATGACCTGCCATGGGCTGAAGCGGCGTGGAGCGGTCTGTTTCATGCCGTATCGGCATTCAATAACGCGGGCTTCTCGATCCATCCGGACAGCCTGATGCGCTATGCCACAGATGCATTTATCTTGCTACCGGTCATGACCGCGATTGTTATCGGTGGTATCGGCTTTCCCGTCCTGCATGACTTGCGTAGCAGATTCAACGATCCCCGCCATTGGTCACTGCATACCAAACTCACTCTGATTGGCACGACAATACTGCTGCTGGGCGGTTTTTTCACTTTGCTGGTGTTTGAGTGGTCTAACTCGGCAACACTCGGCCCCATGCCGTTTGCCGATAAAGCTCTCTCGGCGGCATTTGCTTCTGTTTCTGCACGTACAGCCGGGTTTAACTCGATTGATATTGGCGCGCTGACCCAAGAGAGTTGGGCAATACACTACTTCCTGATGTTTGTGGGGGGCGGTAGCGCGGGAACCGCTGGCGGTGTCAAAGTCGGTACCGCCGCCATCCTGGCCATACTGATCATTGCTGAAATTCGAGGCCACAGTGACAGCGAGGCATTTGGCCGGAGAGTCGGCGCCTCCGCGCAACGCCAAGCCATCACGGTGCTCATGCTTGGCAGCACCATGATTGTGCTGGGGACGCTGTTCATCTTGCGCGAAACTGATTTCCCCACCGACCAGGTCATATTCGAAGTCATCTCTGCGTTTGGCACGGTCGGCCTGTCCACCGGAATCACCGGCAATCTACCTGAGGCGAGCCAATTGATGCTGACTCTGCTGATGTATGTCGGGCGGGTCGGGACCATCACGCTTGCGGCGTCACTGGCCCTGGGCGAGCACCGCATGCCCTATCGCTATCCAGAGGAGCATCCAATTGTTGGCTAAATTTCTGTTTACGGAGCAGTTTTCTTTTTCCAAAGGCGATAGCGTTGTGGTGATCGGCCTCGGTCGCTTCGGCAGGTCTGTGGCCCAATCGTTGATGCGGCTAGGCCATGACGTCATGGGCATCGACAGGGATGCTGAGCCTGTCCATGACTGGGCTGATCTCTTGACTCACACCGTCCAGGCCGACTCCACCAACGTCATGGTCTTGCGCCAACTGGGCGTTGCCGACTTTACCCATGCCATCGTGGGGATCGGTACCGACCTGGCGGCCAGCCTGATGACCATCATGGCGCTGACCGAACTGGGCATCCAGGATATCTGGGTCAAAGCATTGACCGCCGAACATGGACATCTTGCTCAGCGTATTGGCGCCCATCACGTTGTCTACCCGGAGGCGGATATGGGGGAACGTGTCGCGCACCTCATTACCGGACGGATGATTGATTTCATCGAGTTTGATGACGGCTTTGCAATCGCCAAAATTCACGCCCCGTTGTCGACTCAAAACAACACACTTGCCGACGCCAATATTCGTGAAAAATATGGCGTAACGGTCGTAGGACTCAAGCGCGCCAACGAAGACTTCCAGCATGCCACACCTGGCACCCTGATCCTGCCGGACGATCTACTCATCGTCTCTGGCTCGACTCATCTGATTCAGAAATTTGCGAGCCGCTCAAAATGATCAGAGGGCATCCAGCATTAACGGTGACTGATACACCGCTTTCGCTGGCAAGCCAGCTCCTACAGGGGGGGGCGATCAGGGTTGGGAAGCCAGGGCTTTCTCCACGGCTTCGATGAATTCGGGGTCGTCGGGCTTGGTCAGGCTGGAGAAATTGGCGATCACCTTGCCCTGGCGATCGACCACGTATTTGTAGAAATTCCACTTCGGTGCACTGCTTTGTCTGGCCAGGATCTTGAACAGATGAGTCGCGTCGTCACCACGGACTTTCTGCGGTTCGGTCATGGTGAAGGTCACGCCGTAATTCGCGTAACAGACCTTGGCGGTCTCGGCAGCGTCCTTCGACTCCTGCTTGAAGTCGTTGGATGGAACGCCAATCACCTCCAGCCCTTGATCCTTGTAACGCTGATTCAGCGCTTCAAGGCTTTTGAACTGCGGAGCGAAGCCACAGAAACTGGCCGTGTTGACCACCACCAGCGGTTTACCGGCGAAGCGCTGGCACAGGTCGATGGATTCCTTGGCGCGCAGCTTGGGCAGCGAGCCTTGCAAAAGGTCCGGGCACTCTGCCGCTTGAGCCAACCCGGTAAACGCTACCAGTAACGCAGGAACTGCCAACCAGCGCATCAGCATGTCAGTGCATCCTTGAGAGTTCGTCAGAAAACGAAGTTACTCGCCCTGACAGCCTGCTAGCAAGCACCCATGCCCAACTGCATCAAAGCCAGCCCGCCCTGATGCCAGCCCCACCACGCCAAGGCCAGCAGCGAGGCGCAGACAGCCGTCAGCGCAATCTGCGGCCAGAACCTGTTCATATCGCACTCATCCGGGTTTGCAGGCGCGCCACCGGCTGCTCACGCACCGGCCAGTTCAGGGCGGCGGCCAACAGGCTCAAGAGAATCGCTACCTGCCAGATCAAGTCGTAGCTCCCGGTTCGGTCATACACCACCCCGCCCAACCAGCCGCCGAGGAACGATCCGAGCTGGTGGAACAGGAACACAATCCCGCCGAGCATGGACAAGTTTCGTACACCGAACAAGGTCGCGACCGTACCGTTGGTCAAGGGCACGGTCGACAGCCACAGGAAGCCCATCGCCATGCCGAACAGATAGGCGCTGGTCGTCGTCACCGGCGCCCACAGGAACAACCCGATCACCACCGCCCGCAGCAAATACAGACCGGTGAGCAAGCGCGGCTTGGACATCCGCCCGCCGAGCCAACCCGCCGTGTAGGTACCGAAGATATTGAACAGCCCGATCAGCGCCAGCACCGTCGTACCGACGGTAGCCGGAAGATGCTGGTCCACCAGATAAGCCGGCAGATGCACGCCGATGAACACTACCTGGAAGCCGCAGACAAAAAAGCCGAACGCCAGCAGCCAGAACCCCGAATGGGAGCAGGCTTCGTGCAGTGCTTCGGACAGGGTTTGTTCATGCCCGAGGACCGGCAGCGGCTTGTCCTTGAGCATGCTCACCAGCGGCACGATCAGCGCCACCAGCAGGCCCAGCACCAGCAATGCCGCGGACCAGCCCAGCCAGCCGATCAACCCCAGCGTGCCGGGCAACATGGCGAACTGGCCGAACGAACCGGCGGCACTGGCGATGCCCATGCCCATGCTGCGTTTCTCCGGCGGCACCGCGCGCCCCACCACGCCGAGGATCACCGAGAACGAGGTGCCCGACAGCCCGATACCGATCAATAGACCGGCACTGAGCGACAAGGTCACGGCCGAGTCGGACAGGCCCATGCACGCCAGGCCCAAGGCGTACAGCACCCCACCGATGGCCACCACTTTCGCCGCACCGAAGCGGTCGGCCAGCGCGCCGGTGAAAGGCTGCGCCAGTCCCCAGATCAGGTTCTGCAAGGCGATGGCGAAAGCGAATGTCTCACGCCCCCAGCCGAACTCGGCACTCATCGGCGCCAGAAACAGCCCGAAGCCATGCCGCACACCCAGGGACAACGCGAGAATCAGCGCACTCCCCAACAGCACCCATCCGCACGTACGCCACATCGATGTCATTCTTGTTCTCCATTTGCGGGTATATACCGCTTATAAGCGGAAAACCGGCCTCAGGCCAGTTCATCCAACAGCTTCAGCAAGGTTTCGCGTTTCTCGGCGCCCAATCGATCAATCAGGCGCTGTTGGGCTGCCTCCCAGGCTGGCAACGCCGCTGTCAGGCGTTCCGCGCCGGCCTCGGTGAGCTGGACGATACGATTGCGCATGTCCGCGCCTTCGACCAGCCTGACCAGCCCTTCGCCCTCCAGCACCCGCAGATTGCGCCCCAGGGTGCTGCGGTCCAGGCCCATGGCCTCGGCCAGGGTGGAAATACTCGGTTGATCCAGGCGCTGCAGATTGCACAGCAGAGAATACTGGGCAACGTTGATCCCGAAGCCATCGAGAGCGCCGTCGTAGTGCCTGCTGACGCCACGGGCGGCGCGACGCAGGTTGGTGCATAAACATTGGGAGTCGAGCATGATACGTGTATATACCCGCGGTTAAATGAAAGCAAATTTTTTAGACATTACACCGCCTGTAGGAGCCAGGCTTGCCGGCGAACAACGATGACGCGGTGCAACAGGTGCACCGCGGCGCCTTATTCGCGGGCAAGCCCCGCTCCTACAGGAACAATGCGAGGCAGACGATCACTGTCATTTCCAGCAATTCCAGCAACGCCCCTGCCGTATCGCCCGTCGTCCCGCCCAATCGCCGGCAGCATCGCGTGCCGCAACCAGGCAAATACCAGCGCTGCCAGCACAACGGCCAAAACCCCGCTGAGACCCGCCACCAGCACACAGGCCACCCCACTGACCGCCAACACCTGCATACCCGCCAGACGCGGCAAATGATCCGCCAGCGCCTGCCCCAAACCACCGGGACGCACATAAGGCGTGGTCAGGAACAACCCCAGCATCGCGCTTCGTGCAATCAATGGAACAATGATCAGCACAACGCTGTGGGGCTGATCGATCACGCCAGCAACGCGGCGAATTTGAGCAGCAGCACCAGCACCAGCGTCACCACCGCGATCGGCCCACTGCGAGGGTCTTTCATGATCGTCAACGTGCGCTCACGGTCGCCAAACCCGCCGAGCCAGGCGTCGGCGCTGTCGGCCAGGCCGTCGAGATGCAACCCGCCGCTGAGCAGCACCCACACGGTCAACAACAACGCTGCGTGCAGCAACAACGGCGCGCCCTGCAAGAGCCCGTCAAGCGTCCACAGAATCATGCCGAACAGCAACCCGACCAGCGGATAAAACAGCAGCGATCGACCGAGTTCCCGAGGCGCGGGCATGCCTGGCAGACGAATCGGCAGACTGCTCAGGAACTGCAGGGCGATCCAGAACGGCAGCATGCTCAGTTCGCTTCCCTAAGGATGACGCCGGTCTCGACGCGCAAAGAAAACAGGGCACCATGACCGACTTCAACATTGAGCAACTGTTCGCGCGGCAATCCCCGCGCCTGGGCCAGCAACAAACGCATCACCCCGCCATGGCTGATCAGCAACACCCTCTGACCCGCGCAGCTCGCCTGCAAACGCCCGACCGCTGCCAATACCCGTGTCGAAAAATCCTCGACCCGCTCACCTTCAGGCGGCGTAAACGCATAGGGATCGGCCCAGAACTGACCCAACGCTTCGGCATCGGTCTCCATCAACGCGGCGGCGCTCTGCCCTTCCCAGGTCCCGAAGTGTAACTCCTGAAGGTCTTTATCCAGGAGCACGGGCAGACCCAGTTGTGCGCCGAGCTCCTCGGCGAACCGCGAACAACGCTGCAACGGCGAACTGACCAGGCGATCCCACGGCCCGCGCTCGAGCACCGCCGCCCGCATCTGCGCCCAACCTCTATCGGTCAGCGCATCGTCGAGGCTGCCGCGCAGGCCACCGCCGAGTTCGGTTTCGCCGTGGCGCAAGAGATCAAGGTGCAAGGTCATGCCGGACGATCCGCCACCGCAGCTTCGGCGAAGGTCGCCATCTGCCCGTGAAGATCGCAGGCCAGACGCAGCAACGGCACCGCCAACGCGGCGCCACTGCCCTCCCCCAGACGCAGCCCCAGGTCCAGCAGGGGTTCGGCGTTCAAGGTCTCCAACACATGGCGATGACCTGGCTCGGCACCGCGATGACCGAACAACAGCCATTCGCGGCAATCCGGGTTCAGGCGCACCGCAACCAACGCGGCAACGCTGCAAATGAACCCGTCCACCAGCACCGCGACGCCTGCCTGGGCACACGCCAGGTACGCGCCGACCAGCGCCGCGATTTCAAAACCGCCAAGGTTGAACAGGGTTTGCAGCGCGTCGCCACGATGCGCGCCATGCAACGCCAACGCGCGTTCGATGACCTGCGCCTTATGGCTGACGCCCGCCGCGTCGAGTCCGGTGCCCGGCCCGGCCAGATGCAGCACCGGGCAATCGAGCAAGGCACAGGCCAGGGCGCTGGCCGCCGTGGTATTGCCGATGCCCATTTCGCCACCGATGAACAACTGCGCGCCCGCCGCGATGGCCCGCTGCGCACTGTCGCGTCCGGCCTGCAAGGTGAGTTCGCCCTGGGCCCGAGTCATGGCCGGACCGTTCACGAAATTGGCGGTGCCCGGGCCGAGGTTGAGATGACGCACGCCCGGCAGATTCAGCGACGGCGTCACGGTGCCGAGGTCGACCACTTCAAGGGATGCTCCCAGTTGCCGCGCCAACACGCTGATCGCCGCACCGCCGTTGACGAAGTTGTGCAGCATCTGCCCGGTGACTGCCTGGGGAAACGCCGACACCCCTTCGGCGACCACACCATGGTCACCGGCAAAAATCGCGATCCACAGCTGATCCAGAGTCGGTTTTACCCGCCCCTGCAATCCGGCCAATTGCACCGCCACCGACTCCAGACGACCGAGGGAGCCGGCCGGTTTGGTCAGTTGCTGCTGTCGCGCCTCAGCCTGTTCGACGACTTGGGCGTCGATCGGCTTGCACGGGTTCAGCCACCAGGATCGAGTCATAAAGCAGTTCCTTTCAAAGTCAGGGGCAGGCCGGCGACGGTCAGGACGACGCGCTGACAACGTTCGGCCAAGGCTTGATGCAGCCAGCCGGCTTCATCGACATAGCGGCGAGTCAGTTCGCCCAGCGGCACGACACCCATTCCGGTTTCGTTGCTGACAAAAATGATCTCGCCCGGCAGCGATGCCAGGCACTCGAGCAGGGCTTCGCGTTCGGCGACCAGGCGCTCGGCATTCTCGAGCAACAGCAGGTTGGTCATCCACAGGGTCAGGCAGTCCACCAACAGGCAGCGGTCAACGCTGGCGGTTTCGCGCAAGATGCGGGCGAGTTCAACGGGTTCTTCGATCAACGACCAGTCGGCCGGACGACGGGCGCGGTGATGAGCCACCCGTTCATTCATTTCACCGTCCAGGGGTTGGCTGGTGGCGATGTAGGTCACCTGGAGTCCGGTGTCGGTTGCCAGCTTTTCAGCCAGGCGACTTTTGCCGGAGCGGGCGCCGCCGAGGATCAGTTGCAGCATGGTTCATTCCTTAAAATCTTCGGTGAGGCGACTGCCGCCTTCGCGAGCAAGCCCGCTCCCACATTTGATCGGCGTCGAACACTCATTTTATGTGCGCTGGAGATCTAATGTGGGAGCGGGCTTGCTCGCGAAGGGGCCGGCACAGGCGCCTCAAAAACCACAGAGCTGACGCAACAGCCCGGTATCCAGATGCTTCTCCACCAGATCCGCCAACCGCTCGATATCGCGCTCGCGCAACCCGTGATAATCCACTTCCTGCACCGCCTGCAAACCCGCCCAACGCAACAGCGCACTGCAGGCCGCCGGCGATTCGAACAGGCCATGCAAATAGGTGCCGAAAATCTGCCCATCAACACTTTGCGCACCGTCGCAGCGACCGTCATCCAACTGCACCGCAGCGTTTTCCAGCGCCGGCCCGGTGGTCACCCCGGCATGGATTTCATAACCAGTGACCGGCGCATCTTCCAGCGCCAGGCGCCCGCGGACATTGCGCAGCTGCTTCTCTTGTTCAAGCTGCGTTTCGAAGGCCAGCCAACCCAGACCGGCGCTCGACCCCGGCGCACCTTCGAGGCCCAGCGGGTCATGCACCTGTTCGCCGAGCATCTGCAGGCCACCACAGATGCCCAGCACTTTGCCGCCATAGCGCAGATGACGACTGATGGCGCTGTCCCAGCCATTGGCCCGCAGACACGCGAGATCGCTGCGCACGCTTTTCGAACCGGGAAGAATGATCAGGTCGGCGGGCGGGATAGCCTGGCCGGGGCCGATGAATTGCAAGTCCACTTGCGGGTGCAGACGCAGCGGATCGAAATCGGTGTGGTTGCTGATCCGCGGCAGCACCGGCACCAGCACTTTGAGTACCTGGTCCGCCTTGTCGGTCTGGCGCTGATCGATACCGTCCTCGGCTTCCAGGTGCAGGTCCATCACATACGGCAACACGCCGATCACCGGCTTGCCGGTGCGCGCCTCCAGCCAATCCAGCCCCGGCTGCAGTAACGCGAGGTCGCCGCGAAAACGGTTGATGATGAAACCTTTGATCCGTGCCTGTTCACTCGGCGACAGCAACTCGAGCGTGCCCACCAGATGGGCGAAAACCCCGCCGCGGTTGATGTCGGCAATCAGCACCACCGGGCAGTCCACCGCCTCGGCGAACCCCATGTTGGCGATGTCGCCGGCACGCAGATTGATCTCGGCCGGCGAACCGGCGCCTTCGACCATGACCACCGGATAAGCCGCGCTCAGCCGTTCATGGGACGCCAGCACCGCTTGCATGGCGATGGCTTTGTAGTCGTGATAGGCCACCGCATTCATGGTCGTGACGGCGCGACCATGAATGATCACCTGGGCACCGGTATCGCTGTTGGGTTTGAGCAACACCGGGTTCATGTCGGTGTGCGGTTCAAGGTTGGCCGCCTGGGCCTGCACCGCTTGCGCGCGACCGATTTCGCCGCCATCGGCGGTCACGGCGCTGATGAGCGCCATGTTCTGCGGCTTGAACGGCACGACGCTGACGCCCTGCCGGGTGACCCAGCGACAGAGCGCCGTCACCAGCGTGCTTTTACCGGCGTCCGACGTGGTGCCTTGCACCATCAACGTAGTCATTGGCGTTCCTTGGCATAGGCGTCGAATGCTTGCGTCGAGACGTGTCCAGTCGGCCTCATCGGCGGGCAAGCCGAATCGCAGGCTGCTGTTGTGGGTGAACAAACGCAGGAGAATGCCGCGCCGGGCCATGAATTCATGCAGGGCTTCGGCGTGCACGGTGATCAGCCATTGAAACAGCGCGCAACCGCCCTGGGGCGCGAACCCCTGTTGCGCCAGCAACCGCGCCAGGCGCTCGCTGGCCGCTTCGGTGCGCTGGCGTTGGCGAGCGTGCCCTTCGGTGTCCAGCAGGCAGGCCTGCCCCACTACCCGGGTCGGCCCGCTGACCGCCCACGGCCCCACCTGTCCGGCCAGCAATTTGAGCAGTTGGCGCTCGGCCAGCACGAAACCCAGGCGCACGCCGGCCAGGCCAAAAAACTTGCCGAAGGAACGCAGCACGATCAACCCGACCAGATGGGCAAAAGGCGCCAGGCTCAAGTGCGGCGTGTTGTCCATGAACGCCTCGTCCACCACCAGCAGCCACCGCGCTGAGCCAGTTTCGCATGCCAGTCGAGCAGGCGACTCGGGGCCAGGCTCAGGCCGGTGGGATTGTTCGGGTTGACCACCACCAGCACGTCCAGGCTGTCGAGAAAGAAGTCGACTTCCTGCTCCAGCACTTCACGCACGATATAACCGCTGCGGCGCCACGCTTCGGCGTGCTCGGCGTAACAGGGCGAGAGCACGCCGACCTTGCCGATGCGACGCAAACGCGGCAACAGCTGGATCGCCATTTGCGAACCGGCCACCGGCAGTACTTGTGCGGCGCCGTAGTAATCGCAGGCCGCCTGCTCCAGACCGTCATCGGTTTCCGGCAATCGCGCCCAGGCACGCAACGGGATATCCGGGACCGCAAATGGCCAGGGCGCGAGGCCGCTGGACAGGTCCAGCCAGTCGGCTTCGGCGATGCCGTATTCGTGCGCCGCCTGGCGCAATCGACCTCCGTGCTCAAGCATGGAATTCAGCCCCCACGCACAGAATCAGCAACCATAACCATACCCCGCGCTTGACCAATTGCCAGCCACGGTCGATAGAGTCGGCATCCGCCGGCGGGCCTTCACCCAGTTGCGGACGCTGATGCAATTCACCGTGATAGATCGCCGCCCCGCCCAACTCGACGCCGAGCGCACCCGCCCCGGCGGCCATCACCGGCCCGGCATTCGGGCTGTCCCAGGTCGGCCCCTGGGTGCGCCAGCATTTCAACGCCAGGCGAGTCTTGCCGAGCAGCGCGTAGGTCAACGCCACCAGGCGTGCGGGAATGTAGTTGAGCACGTCGTCGATCCTGGCCGCGGCCCAGCCGAAACGTTCGAAGCGGTCGTTACGGTAACCCCACATCGCATCGAGGGTGTTGCTCAGCCGATACAACACCACGCCGGGCGCCCCCGCCACGGCGAACCAGAACAGCGCGGCAAATACCGCGTCGCTGCCGTTCTCCAGCACCGATTCGGTGGCAGCCCGGGCGACTTCGGTTTTATCCAGTTCGCTGGTCTGGCGGCTGACCAGATAACCCACGCGTTTGCGCGCTTCTTCAAGATCATCGCTGCGCAGGGCCTTGGCCACTGGCTCGACGTGTTCACCGAGGCTGCGCATGCCGAGGGCACAATAGAGCGCGAGGATTTCGACGATCCAGCCGACATAAGGCGCCCAGGAAAACGCCGTGGCCAGCAAGGTCAGCGGCACGACCGCGATGAACCAGGCGGTGACGCCGTGACTGCGCCAGCCGCGACCTTCGCTGTTGAAGCGTTGCTCGATGCGGTCGGCAAAACGGCCGAACGCCACCAGCGGATGCCAGCGTTTGGGTTCACCCAGCAGCGCATCCAGCGCCACCGCGGCGACACTCAACAACGCCACACTCATTGACTCACTCCCCAATAATTTTCATACAACAATTCGCTAAGCGGACGCGCTTGCGCCCAGCCTTCCAGGGCAAGCATCGGCGCTGGATAAAACGCCTCGACCGGACCCAGGCACAGCACGGCCAACGGTTTGGCGCCAACGGGCATTTCCAGCAAGGCGGCCAGGGCTTGCGGCTCGAACAAAGAGACCCAGCCCATGCCCAGCCCTTCGGCACGGGACGCCAGCCACAGGTTCTGGATCGCACAGGACAAGGAGGCCATGTCCATTTCCGGCAAAGTACGGCGGCCGAAGATATGCCGCTCGCGATCGTCCGTCAGCGCGGCGACCAGCACTTCGGCGCAGTCGTTGATGCCTTCGACCTTGAGCTTCATGAATTCGTCGCTGCGCTCGCCGAGGGCTTCCGCGGTGCGGATGCGTTCTTCTTCCACCAGCTGTTGGATTTTGCCGCGCAGGGCGCGGTCGCTGATGCGGATGAAGCGCCAGGGCTGCATCAGGCCCACGCTCGGGGCCTGGTGGGCGGCTTCGAGCAGGCGTCGCAGTAGTTCGGGCGCGACGGTGCCGCCGCTGAAGTGGCGCATGTCGCGACGTTCGGCGATGGCACGGTAGACGGCAGCGCGTTCGGCTTCGGAAAATGCGTTGTCGGTGATGGCCTCTTCGCTGGCAAGCCCGCTCCCACATTTGATAGCGGTGCCCATGAGGTCTCTGGTACGACGCGGTCCAGTGTGGGAGCGGGCTTGCTCGCGAAGGCGTCCTCACGGTCAGGCTCAAACAGTGCGGCAACCGCCGATGGATTCGACGGAAAATAAAAATGCACATAAGAGGCCGTCATCCGCCCCTGACGATAAACCGCCTCCGCCCCGCGCCCGCCATTCGGGCTCAACCCACGGGCAATCGGCTCCAGCCCGGTACTGGTCAGCGAATGGTGATAAGTGTGCCCACGCAGCAACCCTTCCGGCAGTTCAACCGCCTGCAGGGCCAACGCCGCCAGACGCTTCTGCATCACCGCATCCCCGGCCAGCAAACCGACCAGTTCAGCTCGAGTGCCCTCGACATCGGTCAACGAATCCAGCAGATACAACATCCCGCCACACTCGGCCAACAACGGTTTGCCCGCCCCGTGGTGAGCGCGAATCGCGTCGAGCATCGAGGTGTTCTGTGACAGCGCCACATGGTGCAATTCCGGATAACCGCCCGGCAGGTACAGACTGTCTGCGTCCGGCAATCGGGCATCACGGATCGGCGAGAAAAACAGCAACTCGGCGCCCATGGCGCGCAGCAGATCCAGGCTCGCGCCGTAGGTGAAGGCAAAGGCTTCGTCACGGGCCACGGCGATCCGCACGCCAGCCAGCAATGGCTCGGCAACGATCACATCGGGGGCGGCGAATGCCACGGCCGGCGGCAACGCCACCTCGCAACTGCTGGCCAGGGCATCGGCCGCGGCGTCGAGGCGCAGATCAAGATCGTTCAACTCGCTGGCCTGGACCAGCCCCAGGTGACGGCTCGGCAGTTCGATCCCGGTTTCCCTGGACAAGGCGCCATACCAGCGCAAGCCTTCAGGTCAGGCTGCCCGCGAGCAATTGCGCATGGCGCAATGTGCCCACGCGGTTGGCCAACACTCCGGCAAACGGCAAGTCCGGCTGATAGCGCGCCAGCCCCAGGGCCAGGGCGCCAAAGGTCTGCGCCATGGCAGTGCCATCGATCACACCCAGCACCGGTACCCCGAAGTGTCGCGCCAGGTCGGCGCTGGACGGCGTACCGTCGAACAGCCCCATGACCCCTTCGATCAGGATCAGGTCGGCAACAGCCTGCGGCTTCCCACAACAGTCGACGACTTTCCTGCTCGCCGACCATCCACATGTCCAGTTGATACACCGGCGCACCGCTGGCGCGCTCGAGAATCATCGGGTCGAGGAAGTCCGGGCCGCACTTGAAGACCCGCACCTTGCGCCCCTGATTGCGGTGCAACCGGGCCAGCGCGGCAGTGACGGTGGTCTTGCCCTGACCGGAGGCCGGCGCGGCAATCAGGACCGCCGGGCAATGACGTGGTTGACTCACAATTCGACGCCTTTTTGCGCTTTGATCCCGGCCTGGAACGCGTGCTTGATCACGCCCATTTCGGTGACGGTGTCGGCCAGCTCGATCATTTCCGGTTTGGCGCCACGACCGGTGACCACCACATGCTGCATCGGCGGACGCGCCTGCAAGTCGCCGAGCACCTGATCGAGGTCGAGATAACCGTGCTTGAGCGCGATGTTCAACTCATCCAGCACCACCAGGCCGATGGACGGATCGCTCAGCAGTTCGCGGGACACTGCCCAGGCGGCTTCGGCGGCCGCGATATCGCGCTGACGATCCTGGGTCTCCCAGGTGAAGCCCTCGCCCATCACATGAAACCGCACCTGCTCCGGGAAGCGGCGGAAGAACAGTTCTTCGCCGGTGCTGTTGCGGCCCTTGATGAACTGCACCACGCCACACTGCATGCCATGGCCCAGGGATCGGGCGAGCATGCCAAAGGCCGAACTGCTCTTGCCTTTGCCGTTGCCGGTCAGCACCAGCAGCAGGCCGCATTCGTTCGGGGAATTGGCGATGCGTTCATCGATCACGGCTTTTTTGCGCAGCATGCGCGCCAGGTGACGTTCATCACGATCGGGGGTATCAGTCATGGGGAGCTCTCCGTTGAGGCTGGATAACGGCGGGCAGGCACAAGAATAGACGGCAAAAAGCCTGGCATCGCCCACCGTGATGCCGCTGGATGAATCAGGCCGGTCTCCGGGCTCATGAGCGGCGCTGGCCTGACTGCGCGCCTTCCCATGTCGGCGTTCGACACAGTGGCTCAAGGCGCAGTCTTCACTCATTTACCGTTGCGGGGGCAGCGTCGGGATCATGAGGCTTCAGCGTTCGAAGACCATCACTCACCGACTTCCCTGTTTCACTCCGTCGGCCATGGCCACAGAGCACCTGAAACAAGCCGCGAAGGTTAGAGGGTTGGGGGTGGAGCGTCAATTGAGAAAGCGCCCTGCGACTGACCGGTTGAACCATCGCGCCTCCCGGCTTCTCTATGATTGTATCAACGCGTCCATAGAGAAGATCAGCATGCGCAAGCCCCAGCTCGTTCTCGTCATCGCGCTCGCCGGAGGGCTCGCCGCCTGTGGTGAAACCTCCAGCCTGCAAGTCATGGACGGCACCGGACCGTCGCCCAAGTTGCCAGAACCGAACAAGACCCTGATCCCGACGGTGAACATCGCCCCGGCGATCGGCTGGCCGGACGGTGCAAAACCCGTCGCGGCGACGGGAACCCAGGTCGCCGCCTTCGCCGAAGGCCTCGATCACCCGCGCTGGCTGTATGTATTACCCAACGGCGACGTGCTGGTCGCCGAGACCAATGCGCCACCCAAACCCGATGACGGCAAAGGTGTCAAAGGCTGGGTAATGAAGAAAGTCATGGGCCGTGCCGGTGCAGCCGTACCGAGCCCGAACCGCATCACGCTGCTGCGGGACAAGGACCACGATGGCATCGCCGAGACCCGAACGGTGTTTCTGGAAAACCTCAATTCGCCGTTCGGCATGACCCTGGTCGGCACTGACCTGTACGTGGCCGATACGGACCGCTTGCTGCGTTTCCACTATGAAACTGGCGAGACGGCGATCAAGTCGCCTCCGATCAAAGTGGTCGATCTACCGGGCGGCACACTCAATCATCACTGGACCAAAAACGTCATCGCCAGCAAGGACGGGAGCAAGCTGTATGTGACAGTGGGTTCCAACAGCAATGTCGCGGAAAACGGCATGGACCAGGAAGAAGGTCGCGCGGCGATCTGGGAAGTGGATCGCGCCACCGGCAACCATCGGATCTTCGCTTCAGGGATCCGCAATCCCAACGGCCTGGCCTGGGAGCCCCAGAGCGGCGCGCTGTGGACGGCCGTCAATGAGCGCGACGAAATCGGCAGCGACCTGGTACCGGACTACATCACTTCGGTGAAGGACGGCGGGTTCTACGGCTGGCCCTACAGCTATTACGGACAACATGTCGATGTGCGCGTGACCCCGCAGAATCCGGACCTGGTGGCCAAGGCCATTGCGCCGGACTACGCAGTGGGCCCGCACACGGCATCGCTGGGCCTGACCTTTGCTGAAGGCAACAGCCTGCCGGCGCAGTTCAAGGAAGGCGCATTCATCGGCCAGCACGGCTCGTGGAACCGCGACCCGCACAGTGGCTACAAAGTGATTTTCGTGCCATTCAGCGCGGGCAAACCGGTGGGGCAACCGGTTGATGTGCTCACCGGGTTCCTCAGCGACGACGAAAAAGCCATGGGCCGTCCGGTGGGGGTAGTGATCGACCGGCAGGGCGATTTGCTGGTGGCGGATGATGTGGGGAACAAGGTGTGGCGGGTGTCGACGGCTGCTAAATAAATGTCGGCGACTGTGCCGGCTCCTTCGCGAGCAAGCCCGCTCCCACACCTAACCTCAGGCGTTCACATTTTTGTGTTCGCCGCAGATCAAGTGTGGGAGCGGGCTTGCTCGCGAAGAGGCCATCACAGCCACCCATAAATCACCTGCCTAGCGTTTACGGCAGAGCGTTAACCCATCCCCCAACGGCAACAACGACAGGTCCACCCGCACATCATCCTTCAAGGCCAGATTGAGCGCCTGGATGGCCCGGGTGTCTGCGCTTTCCGGATTGCCCTCAAGCACCCGCCCGCTCCACAGGGTGTTATCGAACACCGCCAGACCACCGACCCGCAGCAAACGCAGCGCATGCTCCAGATAACTCGGGTAATTGGCCTTGTCGGCATCGATGAAAATCAGGTCGAACTGCCCTGGTTGATCCAGCCCGGCCAGGGTTTCCAACGCCGGCGCCAACCGCAGGTCAATCCGCCCCGCCAGACCCGCTTCCTGCCAGTAACGGCGCGCGGTAGCGTTGTAGTCGCCTGGAATATCACAGCAGATCAGCGAACCGTCGTCCGGCAACGCCGCCGCCATGCACAAGGCGCTGTACCCGGTGAAGGTGCCCACTTCCAGCACACGCCTGGCGCCGGTGAGCTTCACCAGCATCGCGAGAAACTGCCCCTGCTCCGGCGCCACCTGCCAGCGCGCCATGGGCAGGGCCTGGGTTTCGTCGCGCAAGCGCTTGAGCAGCGGCGTCTCCCTCAGGGAGACGTCGAGCAGGTATTGATACAGGGAATCATCGAGATTGAGCGTGCGAGCGGTCATCACCAAGGCCCTGCAATCTATGGGTTATGGGCCAGATGCTCGGGTTGCAGCACACGCTTGGCGCTCAGGTAGGCTTTCTGCCAATAAGTCTTGGACAAGCTGTCGAGCTTCACCGTACCGCCCGTGGCCGGTGCATGGACGAAGCGACCTTCGCCGACATAGATCCCGGCGTGGCTGACCTGGGAACCGCCATTGGTGGCGAAGAACAACAGGTCGCCGGTTTGCAGGCCTTCCTTGCCGACACTCGCCGCCTGCATGCCGATCATCTCGCGGGTGGTGCGCGGCAAGGAAATACCGGCAACATCACGGTAGACGTAGCCGATCAGCCCGCTGCAATCAAACCCTGAATCCGGCGTATTGCCGCCCCACCGATAAGGTGTGCCGACGAGGCCGAGCGCACGAAACAGTACGTCTTCGGCGGCGGGAGAAAAGGCTTGGGAGGGACCGAAAACCAGCGGCGCGCGAATCACCGGTGCCGGTGGCGGCGGTGGGCGGGTGGCGCAGGCGCTGAGCAGCGCGGCGAAGCACATGATTGCGAGGCGGGCCGACATCGTCATAGGCAGAACATCCTGATCTGGCTGCGGCTTTTTCCACCGACAGGGCAGAAAAGAAAACCGCCTGCGCAGGACGCAGGCGGTTTGCCATCAATATTAGATCAGGATTTTAGCTGCTGCGTGGCAAACTTCAAGTAAGACTTTAAGTTCACCCTACAAATTGTCCGCTTACTTGCGCGCCGTGACGATCGCCGGACCTGTCGTTGGCGCCATCGCGAGTGCGCGCTTGGCTTCGATGAAGGTCTTGCTCCAGTAGCTGTCGCCCAGGCTGTCGATCCGGACACCGCCGCTGCGGCGGCTGCTGGAATGGATGAACTGGTTGTCGCCCAGGTAGATCCCGGCGTGACTGACGCGCCCACGACGACCATTGGTGGCGAAGAACAACAGGTCGCCAGGCTTCAGATCGCTGCGAGTCACCAGCGGGGCGTCCACGTTGATCATTTCGCGGGTGGAGCGCGGCAGGTTCATACCGGCCTCTTCCCGAAACAGATAACCGATAAAACCGCTGCAATCGAACCCGGCTTCGGAGGTGCCACCGAAACGGTAACGGGTGCCGATCAGGGACATGCCGCGCTCGAGGATGCTGTCGGCCAGTACTGGAAGCTGATACGACTTGCCATTGGCGAAGCTGGCCAGTTCTTTATCGGTGGCCGCTTCTTGCTCAATCGCTTCCTGGAGAAGAACGGAAGTCGATTGGGCGGTAACTGAATTGATAACCTGCTGTTCTTGCTCTTGCTGGGGCGCTGGAGAATGAGCAGCGCAACCGAACAACAGGGTGACGAGTGCGAGAGGCACGAGGGGTGCGAAGCGCTTTAGCATGGGCACGACCGTGGCTGATAGTTATAAGAGAAGCCGCGACTATGCCCGCAATCATGCTCATTTGCAAATTCAATCGATCTTTGTGTGACTTCCCGGCTTCTCGATTACATCTAAGCGCTTAAGCCCCATTTAGTCGTCACGCAGCCTGCAGACCTGTAGGCATGCAGGTTTTTTCGCGTCGGAAAACGGCCAAAAGCCGGGTCAGGCAAGGGCTTCACCAGCCCAACGTTTCTTTGAGGAACGGAATCGTCAACTTGCGCTGGGCTTGCAGCGACGCCTGGTCCAGGCGCTCGAGCAACTCGAATAGCGCACTCATGCTGCGCGTACCACGCGTCAGGATGAAATGCCCGACTTCGTCGGTCAGGTGCAGGCCGCGACGAGACGCGCGCAGTTGCAAGGCGCGCAATTTGTCTTCGTCGGAGAGCGGGCGCATCTGGAAGATCAGGGCCAGGGTCAGGCGGGACTTGAGATCCGCCAGCTTGACCGGCAGCTCACGCGGCGACGTCGAAGCGGCGATCAACAAGCGTCGACCACTGTCACGCAGACGGTTGAACAGATGGAACAGCGCCTCCTCCCAATCCGCACGCCCGGCGACCGCCTGCAGGTCATCCAGGCAGACCAGTTCGTATTGTTCGAGGTTGTCGAGGATTTCGATGCCACGATCCAGCAGCTCGGCCAACGGCAAGTACACCGCCCGTTCCCCCAGCTGTTCGAAACGCAGGCAGGCCGCCTGCAACAGATGCGTACGCCCTACCCCGTCCTTGCCCCAGAGATAAATCAGGCTTTCGGTCCAGCCGGCGTCGGCTTCGCATAGCCGCTCGACATAGCCGAGTGCAGCGGCATTGGCGCCTGGGTAGTAATTGATAAAGGTAGCGTCATCACGCAGACGCACACCTAGGGGCAGCTGAATCGGTTTCATGCTGACTGAACAGTTCCAGGGGAACCGTTAGTGGCCTCTGTGTAAAGTTTGCGAAGTTTATACCCGTGAAGCTGACCGCACAATGCGACAGACCACAAGCAAAATCAATGGTTTGCGTTAATGCATTGGTTTTATGGCAGTTTCTTTGGCGCCAAGGGCGATAGCCATGCACAAGAGGCAGGCAACCTGGCAATGCACCAGGCCGCCCTGCGAGCAACCGTCAACCCGCCTCAGAGCTCGGGATCGTCGACGCCACTGTACATATCTGAATCCTTGTACAAATCATGCACATGACGCACCAGCACCATGATCACCGCCGCCACCGGCAATGCCAGAAGCACGCCGGTAAAGCCGAACAGCTCGCCCCCCGCCAGAATCGCGAAGATCACCGCCACCGGATGCAGGCCGATCCGGTCCCCCACCAGCAATGGCGTCAGCACCATGCCTTCCAGCGCCTGACCGACCATGAACACCGCGACGATGCCGACCATGGGGTACAGGTCGCCACCGAACTGGAACAGGCCGGCAACCAGTGCCGCACCAATGCCGATGACAAAGCCCATGTACGGCACGATCGCCGCCAGACCGGCGATCAGACCGATCAACAGCCCCAACTCCAGCCCTATCAGCATCAAGCCCGCCGCGTAGATCACGCCCAGCGCCACCATCACCAGCAACTGCCCGCGCACGAACGCACCCAGCACTTCATGGCATTCACCGGCCAGCGTCACCACCCGCGCTTCGCGATCACGGGGCAGCAGGCCGCGGATCTTGGCCATCATCAGGTCCCAGTCCCGCAGCAGGTAGAACATCACCACCGGGATCAGCACCAGATTGGCCACCAGAGCGATCAATGCCAGCCCGGAAGCCGTCGCCTGACTCAACACCACGCCGACAATGTCAGTGGTCTGGCCCATGTGTTCGCTGATGGCGGCCTTGAGTTTGTCGAATTTCCAGAAACCGTCCGACAGGCCAAATTTCGATTGCGCCCAGGGCAGTGCACTGTGCTGCAACCAGTCGAGAATCTGCGGTGTCAGTTCGTACAAGCGAAACAACTGCTTGGCGAGCATCGGCACCAACACCAGCAGCAACGTGGTGAAGATCAGGGTAAACAGCGCAAACACCGCGATCACGCCCCAGGTCCTGGACAGGCCGGCTTTCTCCAGTCGATCAACCAGAGGGTCGAACAGATAGGCCAGCAGCAGCGCGACCAGAAATGGCGTGAGGATCGGATGCAACAGCCAGACAAACACGCAGAGCAGGATCAACCCACCCAACCAGTACCAACGCCGCGTATCGGCCATGAACCACTCCAGCTTCTATATAAGGAAAGAACAACTTACCAGCGGAACCGCAGCTGCGGCGTGGGTTTCGGCGTCGGCGCCACGGCGGGTACCGAGCCATCGGCCGCAGGCTGGGCAGGGGTCGCGGGGGCTGGCGCTTCACCGGCCGGCACTTCCTGCAGCCTGGCCAGGGACAACTGCGCCTTCAACTGTTCGGCACTGCCTTTGACCCGATAGAGAATCCGGTCGCCGTCGACGCTTTGCAGGCGCGCGCCAAAAGGTTCGAGCAAACGCCCAAGGGCCGCATAGCGCTCCAGGTTCATGCCCTGCACTTCCAGCAATTGCTCGCTCGAAGCCCCCGGTTTGACCACAAACCGCGGTGCCAGACGCTCACTGACCGCCAACATGACGGCATCGGCCACGGCGGCCTGATCCGCGCCCTGCACACTGCCGGCCTCTTTCTGATCGCCCAGCCATAAACGCCACTTGGCTTGCCACTGGCCTCCCTCTTCACGGGCATGCACAGCCAGCAAGGCATCGGCGTTGTAACGGGCCGAAGCACCGCGCAACGGCGCCGGGTCCGTGCCTTCCAGATTTGGCGCGGTGGCCACGATCTGCTCATTCAGGTCCGCCAGCGGCAGGCGCAGCGGCAAACCACGGTGTTGTGCCGCGCGGCGCAATGACGTCGCGCTGGCCTGGCCATCGCCCACCAGGCTCGAGCCTTCGGTGGCATCGTTCAGCCACCAGCCCAGGATCGACGGGCGATTCGCGCTCCACAGAGACAATCCGGCACGGCGCAATGCCTGCTCCGTGCTGGCCGGGTCGAAATCGACCTTGAGTACTTCCGGCGGGCCGGCATCAAACCCGAATTGACTGATGATCTGTTGCGGATCCTTGCGCAGCGCCGCCAACCCCGGGCTTTGCGCCGCCTTGGGATCACCGGTCAGGCGCAACACCAGGGTATCCAGCGCGCGCTGGGTGGCTTGATCGCGCTCCTCGGGCGCCTGACTGGTGACAGGCTCGCGCACTTGATAAAGGCCTTTGACGGTTTCGGCATGACTGGCGAGGCTGACCAACGATAAACCGCCCATTAACAACAATTTGAAAAAACGCATGGAAGATTCCTGACGACAAGAGCGGCTGGAACAGACCGCATGAAGACAATCGAGCAAGGCTGTGACCCTCGCCCGACGCAAAACATTCACACGGCCCGGGTAAGTTTTTCGCACTGCCCTAACGATAGACGGTTAATAGCGCTACCTTATACAGCCCTGTGCGATTGCACCAACCCGGGCAATTACAGTTTTTTTCCGCCGATATGCCCCTGCTGTCGGCCTGAGGATGGCCGCTGCCCCTCAAGCCTGATAAAATCGCGCGCCTTCGCAGACCGGCAACAGCCGGGCCCTTGAATTTGCGCTCGGCAATCGCCCTCGCCTGTACAAGCGGTCCCGTTGGACTCGGTCGTTACCCCTGAATCCCCCCTAAAGGCCTGGATCATGAGCAAGCAACCCTCCCTGAGCTACAAGGACGCCGGTGTAGACATCGACGCCGGTGAAGCATTGGTCGAACGCATCAAGAGCGTCGCCAAGCGCACTGCGCGCCCGGAAGTCATGGGCGGCCTGGGCGGTTTTGGCGCCCTCTGCGAAATCCCGGCCGGCTACAAGCAGCCTGTGCTGGTTTCCGGTACTGACGGCGTCGGCACCAAGCTGCGCCTGGCGCTGAACCTGAACAAGCACGACAGCATCGGCATCGACCTGGTGGCCATGTGCGTCAACGACCTGGTGGTCTGCGGTGCCGAGCCGCTGTTCTTCCTCGACTACTATGCCACCGGCAAACTCAACGTCGAAACCGCGACCCAGGTCGTGACCGGCATCGGCGCCGGCTGCGAACTGTCCGGCTGCTCCCTGGTCGGCGGCGAAACCGCTGAAATGCCTGGCATGTACGAAGGCGAAGACTACGACCTGGCCGGCTTCTGCGTCGGCGTCGTGGAAAAATCGGAAATCATCGACGGTTCCAAAGTCGCTGCCGGCGATGCCCTGCTCGCCCTGCCGTCTTCCGGCCCGCACTCCAACGGCTACTCGCTGATCCGCAAGATCATCGAAGTCTCCGGTGCCGACATCGAAAACATCCAGCTCGACGGCAAGCCGCTGACCGACCTGCTGATGGCCCCGACCCGCATCTACGTGAAGCCGCTGCTCAAGCTGATCAAGGACACCGGCGCCGTCAAGGCCATGGCCCACATCACCGGTGGCGGCCTGCTCGACAACATCCCGCGCGTGCTGCCAAAAGGCGCACAAGCGGTGGTTGACGTTGCCAGCTGGACCCGTCCTGCCGTGTTCGACTGGCTGCAAGAGCAAGGTAACGTCGACGAAAACGAGATGCACCGCGTGCTGAACTGCGGCGTGGGCATGGTCATCTGCGTCGCTCAAGAGCACGTCGAAACCGCGCTGAACGTGCTGCGCGAAGCCGGCGAACAGCCTTGGGTCATCGGCCAGATCTCCACCGCTGCCGAAGGCGCGGCTCAGGTCGAACTGAAAAACCTCAAGGCTCATTGATGTCCCAGACCTGTGATGTGGTGGTGCTGTTATCCGGCACCGGCAGTAACTTGCAGGCCTTGATCGACAGCACGCGGACCGGCGACAGCCCGGCCCGCATCGCTGCGGTGATTTCCAACCGCGCCGACGCCTACGGCCTGCAACGCGCCAGGGACGCGGGTATCGATACCCGCTGCCTGGATCACAAGGCTTTCGAAGGCCGCGAGGCCTTCGATGTCGCGCTGATCGAACTGATCGACGCCTTCAATCCCAAACTCGTGGTCCTGGCCGGCTTCATGCGCATTCTCAGCGCCGGCTTCGTGCGCCACTACCAGGGTCGCCTGCTCAACATCCATCCCTCGCTGCTGCCCAAATACAAAGGGTTACACACTCACCAGCGCGCGCTGGAGGCCGGCGACACCGAGCATGGCTGCTCCGTGCACTTTGTCACCGAGGAACTCGATGGCGGACCACTGGTCGTACAGGCAGTAATACCGGTAGAGTTACAGGATTCGCCGCAGAGTCTGGCGCAGCGAGTCCATACCCGGGAACACCTGATCTACCCGATGGCTGTACGCTGGTTTGCCGAAGGTCGTTTATCCCTCGGCGAGCAAGGTGCTTTACTGGATGGGAAGCTACTCGCCGCCAGCGGCCACTTGATTCGAACCTAGGAGATTTTATGCGTCGCGCCCTGCTCTTCGCTTGCGCTCTGCTCGTCCTGCCTTTCGCGCAGGCTGCAGAACTTCAACCTTTCTCCGCCAGCTACACCGCCGACTGGAAGCAGCTGCCGATGAGCGGCACCGCCGAGCGCAGCCTGACCAAGCAAGCCAACGGCGCCTGGAAGCTCAGCTTCAAGGCCTCGATGATGATCGCCAGCCTGACCGAAGAAAGCACCCTGACCCTGGACAAGGACACCTTGCTGCCCCAGTCCTACCATTTCGAACGTGGCGGCCTGGGCAAAGCCAAGAAGGCTGACCTGGACTTCGACTGGACCAACAAAATGGTCACCGGCACCGATCGCGGCGACCCGGTCAAACTCCCGCTCAACCGCGGCATGGTCGACAAATCCACTTATCAGCTGGCCCTGCAGCACGACGTCGCCGCCGGCAAGAAAAGCATGAGCTATCAGGTCGTCGATGACGGCGAAGTCGATACCTATGACTTCCGCGTGCTGGGTTCGGAAAAAGTCGACACCAAGGCCGGCCAGATCGATGCGATCAAGGTCGAGCGCGTGCGCGATCCGACTCAGAGCAAACGCATCACCGTGCTGTGGTTCGCCAAGGACTGGGATTACCTGCTGGTCCGCCTGCAACAGGTCGAGACTGACGGCAAGGAGTACAACATCATGCTCCTGGACGGTACGGTCAACGGCAAGGCTGTCAAAGGCAGCTGATCCGGATCGATACGAAACAAGCCTCGCCGTGTGCGGGGCTTTTTTTCGTCTGCCAAATAGCCCCCTGTGCAATACGCTCCCTGTAGGAGCCGGCTTGCCGGCGAAGGCGCCTTGAGTACGCCTTC
>NZ_MULM01000087.1:0-20755 GCF_002029345.1 Pseudomonas sp. VI4.1 | reverse complement strand
CCGCTCAGTTCGCTGCTGATCGACAGCGGCCGGGCTGACAGGGTCTCGATGCGAACCGTGGCCAGCGGCGCCTGCTCTTCGGCAGTCGGGGCCTTGTCGCAAGCGCTCAGCGTCAACGCCAGTGCGATCAGGCTGAGCTTGGCAAGCAGGTTGTTTGACATGTAATAACCCCAATAATGACCCCGGCATCCTACGGGGAGGCGGGGAAGGTATCGGTTAAGCTTTGTAGGTGCTGTGTGAAATTGTGTAAGGGTTTTGCACGGGGGTGGGTGAGGGCGTATATCCTTGGCGACCGCTTCGCGCGCATTCGCGGGCAAGCCTCGCTCCTACAGGCCATGCGTCAGTCTGCAATATCGCAAAACCTGTAGGAGCGAGGCGTGCCCGCGAAGAGGCCGGACCTGTCGCCACAGCACTTTCTGGAAACACCCCATGCCCAACATCCTCCTGGTCGAAGACGACACCGCCCTCGCCGAACTGATCGCCAGCTACCTGGAACGCAACGGCTATTGCGTCAGCGTGATCGGCCGCGGCGACCACGTGCGCGAACGGGCGCGGGTCGATCCGCCGGACCTGGTGATCCTCGACCTGATGCTGCCGGGGCTGGACGGCCTGCAAGTCTGTCGGTTGCTGCGCGCCGATTCGGCCACGTTGCCGATCCTGATGCTCACCGCCCGCGACGACAGCCACGACCAGGTGCTGGGCCTGGAGATGGGGGCCGACGACTACGTCACCAAACCCTGCGAGCCGCGGGTGCTGCTGGCCCGGGTGCGGACCTTGCTGCGGCGCAGCAGCCTCGGCGAGCCGCAGACCGCCAACGACCGCATCCTCATGGGCAACCTGTGCATCGACCTGTCCGAACGCACCGTGACCTGGCGCGGACAACCTGTCGAACTGTCCAGCGGCGAATACAACCTGCTGGTGGTGCTGGCCCGGCATGCCGGCGAAGTGCTCAGCCGCGACCAGATCCTGCAGCGCTTGCGCGGCATCGAGTTCAACGGCACCGACCGCTCGGTGGACGTGGCGATTTCCAAGTTGCGGCGCAAGTTCGGCGATTGCGCCGGCGAGGCGCGCAAGATCAAGACGGTCTGGGGCAAGGGCTACCTGTTCAGCCGTTCCGAGTGGGAATGCTGAGCCGATGTTCAGAATCCTGTTTCGCCTGTACCTGGTGACCATCGTCTCGTTCAGCGCGGCGATCTACCTGGTGCCGGACCTGGTGATCAAGGTCTTTCACGAGCGTTTTCTCACCTATAACCTCGACTATTCCCGCGGCCTGCAGACCCTCATCGTCAAACAGTTCCATTCCGTGCCCCCGGCGCAATGGCCGGCCCTGGCGGCTGAGATGGATAAAGAGTTCCAGCCGCTGCACATCGTGCTGAGCGGCAACGACGATGCCGACTTCACCCTCGATGAACGGCAACGTCTGCAGCGCGGCGAGAATATCGTGCGCATTGGCGACTGGGGCTGGCGCACCCTGGCGGCGTCGCCGCTGAACGAACGCACGGTGGTGCAAATGGTGGTGCCGCCGGACCCGACGGACGTCAGTTTGCTGTACTGGAGCATCAACGTGCTGATCGGCGCGACCATGCTCGCCTGCCTGTTGCTGTGGCTGCGCCCGCACTGGCGTGATCTGGAGCGCCTCAAGGGCACGGCGGAGCGCTTCGGCAAGGGCCAGTTGGGCGAGCGCACGCGAATCTCCGCCAGCTCCAACATCGGCAGCCTGGCCAACGTGTTCGACACCATGGCCGGCGACATCGAGAACCTGCTCAACCAGCAGCGGGACCTGCTCAATGCCGTCTCCCACGAATTGCGCACGCCCCTGACGCGCCTGGATTTCGGCCTGGCCCTGGCGCTGTCGGATGACCTGCCGGCCGCCAGCCGCGAGCAGCCTGCAAGGTCTGGTGGCACACATCCGCGAACTCGATGAACTGGTGCTGGAGTTACTGTCCTACAGCCGCCTGCAAAACCCGGCGCAGCTGCCCGAACAGGTCGAAGTCTCGCTGGATGAATTCATCGACAGCATCCTCGGCAGCGTCGACGAAGAACTTGAATCCCCCGACATCGTCATCGACGTGTTGCTCCACGGCCAGCTCGAACGCTTCAGCCTCGACCCGCGCCTGACCGCCCGCGCCATTCAGAACCTGCTGCGCAACGCCATGCGCTACTGCGAAAAAAGGATTCAGATCGGCGTACAGGTTGGCCCGAAGGGTTGTGAGATCTGGGTCGACGACGATGGCATCGGCATTCCCGATGATGAGCGTGAGCGGATATTCGAGCCGTTCTATCGCCTGGATCGCAGCCGGGATCGATCCACGGGCGGGTTTGGCCTGGGGTTGGCGATCAGTCGTCGGGCGCTGGAGGCTCAAGGTGGCACGCTGACCGTCGAGGCATCGCCGCTGGGCGGAGCGCGGTTCAGGTTGTGGTTGCCGATGCCTGGCTGAACCTCTCGCCTGATGCGTCGTTCATCAGGCCGCCTTCGCGCAAGCCGGTCTCCCACATTGGATCTTCGCCTGACTCGGGATTTGTGTACGCCCCGGTCCCTGTAGGAGCCAGGCTTGCCGGCGAAGATCGATACGCGGTATTGCTGATACTCCGCGGTGCCCCGTTCGCGGGCAAGCCTCGCTCCAACAAGGCGAAGAGGGCCTATCAGTCGACATCGATGCCAGACGTCCGACCGCTTTCATCGTAACGCTGCCCGGAGCAACCCCCATTCCAAACCGGCGTCGACTCAACTACCCGACCAAAGGTTTGTCGATGGCTTGTGCAGCAGCGACCGTCACTATACTGTATATCCAAACAGTGAAAGACCTGCCCCCATGGAACTCATCGACAAGCTCGGCATTCTTGCCGACGCTGCCAAGTATGACGCCTCCTGCGCCAGCAGCGGGGCGCCGAAGCGCAGCTCCGAGGGCAAAAGCGGGCTGGGCTCGACCGATGGCATGGGCATCTGCCACAGCTATACGCCGGACGGGCGCTGCGTTTCGTTGCTGAAGATCCTGCTGACCAACTTCTGTCTCTACGACTGTCAATACTGCGTCAACCGGCGTTCCAGCGATGTGCCTCGCGCCCGGTTTACCCCGGAAGAAGTGGTCACGCTGACCATGGACTTCTACCGGCGCAATTGCGTCAGCGGGCTGTTTCTCAGCTCCGGGATCATTCGCTCGGCGGACTACACCATGGAGCAGTTGATTCGCGTGGCCAGGCTGTTGCGTGAAGACCACGAGTTTCGCGGTTACATCCACCTCAAGACCATTCCCGAAGCCGACCCTGCACTGATTGAGGAAGCGGGGCGTTATGCCGATCGATTGAGCGTCAACATCGAGTTGCCCACCGATGCCAGCCTGCAAACCCTGGCCCCGGAAAAACAGCTGGGCTCGATCAAACAGGCGATGCAGACGATCTACACCGGTGAACAAACCGTGCTCAACGAACCGCGCGCGCCGAAATTCGCCCCCGCCGGGCAGAGCACGCAGATGATCGTCGGTGCCGACGACACCGACGACAGCACCATTCTTCACAGCGCCCAGGCGTTGTACGGCAACTACCGTTTGCGTCGGGTCTATTACTCGGCGTTCAGTCCGATCCCCAACAGCCCGAAGAGCGTGCCGCTGGCCGCACCGCCACTGATGCGCGAGCACCGTTTGTACCAGGCCGATTTCCTGCTGCGCAGTTACGGCTTCACGGCGGGCGAATTGTTCCAGGGGGCCGGACATCTGGCACTCGATATCGACCCGAAACTGGCCTGGGCGTTAGAGCACCGGGAGGTTTTTCCGTTGGACCTGAACCGTGCCGAGGCGTCATTGATCTCGCGAGTTCCCGGGATTGGCCTGCGCACCACCGAACGGCTGATAGAACTGCGACGTCAGCGGCGGATTCGCTACGAAGACCTGGCCCGTATGCGCTGCGTGCTGGCCAAGGCCAAACCGTTCATCATCACCAGCGATTACCACCCGCAGCAGGCTGAGGTGACGAGCCACTTGCTGTATCAGCAACTGCGGGACCGGCCCCAACCGCAGCAAATGGGGTTGTGGGGATGATCAGCCTCGATTGCGACGACCTGTTCGACACTTGGCGTACACAGGCGCGTTGGCTGCTCAGCCATGGAGTCGACCCCAGCCTGGTGAGCTGGGCCAGTGAAGGCATGACCGACCTGTTTGCCAGCGACTGTGAACTGCCCGAAACCCAGGGGCCGTATCAGCCGCGCGTCCCAAGAACGCTGTTGGACACCCTCGAGCGCGCCGCCCGTTATCGCGGCGATCAGCGCTGGAGTCTGCTGTACGAAGTGTTGTGGCGGGTCAGTCATGGTGATCGCACCGCGATGCTGGCAGGGGACCCTCTTGGCAGTGAATTTCAGAGAAGAATCAAGCAGATACAACACGAAGCTCATCATCTACATGCATTCGTTCGTTTCGTCGCGTTACCGGAAAGCGACGGCCCGCACTACGTCGCCTGGCACGAACCGGCCCATGACATCTTGCACAGTGCCAGTGAGCATTTCATCGGTCGGATGGGCCGGCACCGCTGGCTGATTGCGACGCCTCGGGACGGGGTTTATTACGATGGCGAGCAGTTGATCCACCAACGTCAATGCCCGCCCGAATGGCAGCAACTGGCGCAAAATGCCGAGGATCCGCACAGCGACATGTGGTTGACGTACTACAGCCACATCTTCAATCCGGCGCGGCTGAACCCGAAAGTCATGCAGGGGCATTTGCCGGCACGCTTCTGGAAAAACCTGCCCGAGGGAGCGCTGATACCGGGATTGATCACCCAGGCGCGGACCGGCAAGCAGCAGGACGGTCAGGCCATGGGCATCAAGGGCAGGGGTGGCAAGCGAATCGCTGCGCGAGTCATCGGGCGTGACCTCGACGCGTAAAAAAGCCCCCGATCGCCAATGCGATGGAGGGCTTCGATACAACGGGAGGTCAGATCAAACCTTGACGATCCAGCCCGCCGGCGCCTCGACGTCACCGGTCTGCACGCCCGTCAGCTCTTTGTAGAGCTTCTGGGTGATCGGGCCGACGTCGGTTTCGCTGTGGAACACGTGCAGCTTGTCGTTATAGCTGATGCCGCCGATCGGCGTGATCACCGCGGCAGTGCCGCAGGCGCCGGCTTCCTTGAAGTCGGACAGCTTGTCGATGAACACGTCGCCTTCGATCACTTCCAGGCCCAGACGGGACTTGGCCAGTTCGATCAACGACAGGCGGGTGATGCCCGGCAGCACCGACGGCGAGTTCGGGGTGACGAACTTGTCGTCGTGGGTGATCCCGAAGAAGTTGGCCGAACCGACTTCCTCGATTTTGGTGTGGGTCATCGGGTCCAGGTAGATGCAGTCGGCAAAGTGCGCCTTTTTGGCCAGGGAGTTCGGCATCAGGCTGGCGGCGTAGTTGCCACCGACCTTGGCCGCACCGGTGCCTTGTGGAGCTGCGCGGTCGTAGCTGGAGATCAGGAAATTGTGCGGGGTCAGGCCGCCCTTGAAGTAGGCGCCGACCGGGATGCAGAAGATCGAGAAGATGAACTCGGGGGCGGTACGCACGCCGATGTTGTCGCCCACGCCGATCACGAACGGACGCAGGTACAGCGCGCCGCCGGTGCCGTAAGGCGGGATGAAACGCTCGTTGGCGCGGACCACGTCCTTGCAGGCTTCGATGAACTGCTCGGTGGACACCTGCGGCATCAGCAGGCGCGCGCAGCTGCGTTGCATGCGGGCGGCGTTCTGGTCCGGGCGGAACAGGTTGATCGAGCCGTCCTTGCACCGATAGGCCTTCAGGCCTTCGAAGCATTGCTGGCCATAGTGAAGGGCAGTGGAGCCTTCGCTGATGTGCAGCACATTGTCTTCGGTCAGGGTGCCTGCGTCCCACTCGCCATTACGCCAGTGCGACAAATAGCGCTTGTCTGTCTTGATGTAGTCAAAACCCAACTTGTCCCAATTGATGCTTTCGTTACCCATGACACCCTCTATCGCTTAACAACCGCCGAAACGGTTCAAGGCTTCTGACGTTTTTTCTGGATGGGGACAACAATACTTCATTCCGGGCCCTTTTCGCAGCCCGGAATGCGATCCTTTGTAGGAGCGAGCTTGCTCGCGATGAACTCGAGAACACTGCGGGGTGTAAGGCCTGCCGCGTTATCGTTGACGACCATCGCGAGCAAGCTCGCTCCTACAGAGGTTAGGCTAGAGATGCAACGCGTGGCCGAGGGCCCGTAACGCCGCTTCCTGCACCGCTTCGCCGAGTGTCGGATGCGCATGGATCGTCCCGGCGATGTCTTCCAGCCGTGCGCCCATTTCCAGGCTCTGGCCAAACGCCGTCGACAATTCCGAAACACCCACACCCACCGCCTGCCAGCCGACAATCACATGATTGTCACGCCGCGCCACGACCCGCACGAAGCCGCTTTTCGACTCCAGGGTCATCGCCCGGCCATTGGCCGCAAACGGGAAGCTCGACACGATGCAGTCCAGCCCTGCAGCCTTGGCCTCGTCCGGCGTCTTGCCGACCACCACCAGTTCCGGGTCGGTAAAGCACACGGCAGCGATGGCGGTGGGGTTGAACTCGCGGGATTTACCGCTGATCAGCTCGGCCACCATCTCGCCCTGGGCCATGGCCCGGTGCGCGAGCATCGGTTCGCCACTCAGGTCGCCGATGGCGTACACGTTGCGCATGCTGGTCTGGCAGCGGTTGTCGATCTTGATCGCCGACCCGTTCATGTCCAGGTTCAGCGCTTCGAGGTTCCAGCCTGGGTATTGGGTTTGCGCCCGACAGCCACCAATACCTGATCGGTTTCCAGGTTCAGGGTGTCGCCGCCCGGCGCAAGTACTTGCAGTGTATTATTAATAGAATCAAAGCCTTGAACGCTATGCTTCAAGTAAAGCCTGACTCCGAGTTTTTTCAGTTCATCATGCACTGGCTGCGTCAGCTCGGCATCGTAGGCCGGCAGGATGCGGTCTTGCGCTTCGACCACGCTGACTTCGGCGCCGAGCTTGCGATAGGCGATTCCCAGTTCCAGACCGATGTAACCGCCACCGACCACGACCAGCCGTTTCGGCACGGACGTCGGCGCCAGGGCTTCGGTGGAAGAGATGATCGGCCCGCCAATCGGCAGCATCGGCAGGTTCACGCTGTTTGAGCCGGTGGCCAGCACCAGGTGCTCGCACTGAATGCGCGTGTCGCCGACGTCGACCGTCTTGCCGTCGATGACCTTGGCCCAGCCCTGAATGACCTGGATCTTGTGCTTCTTCATCAGCGCCGAGACGCCGGTGGTCAGGCGATCGACGATGCCGTCCTTCCACTCGACGCTCTTGCCGATGTCGAGGGTCGGCGCCGAAACGCTGATGCCCAACGCCGAATGCTGGCTGTGGTGCTGCGTCTGATGAAACTGTTCGGCGACATGGATCAGCGCCTTTGAAGGAATGCAGCCGATGTTCAGGCAGGTGCCGCCCAACGAAGCGCCTTCCACCAGAATGGTCGGAATGCCCAGCTGGCCGGCACGAATCGCCGTCACATAACCGCCAGGGCCGCCGCCGATGATCAGCAGCGTGGTGTTCAAATTCTGCATGTCTTACTCCACGAACAAGGTGGCGGGTTGTTCGAGCAAGCCACGAACCGCCTGGATGAATTGCGCCGCGTCCATGCCGTCGACCACGCGGTGATCGAAAGAGCTGGAGAGGTTCATCATCTTGCGAATCACGATCTGGCCTTTGACCACCATCGGCCGTTCGACGATTTTGTTCACGCCGACGATCGCCACTTCCGGCAGGTTCAACACCGGGGTACTGACGATGCCGCCCAACGCGCCGAGGCTGGTCAGGGTGATGCTGGAGCCGGACAGCTCGTCGCGGCTGGCCTTGCCAATGCGTGCGGCGGTGGCCAGACGGGAGATTTCCGTGGCGCTGTCCCACAGGCTGCGCGCTCGGCGTGACGCACCACTGGCACCATCAAACCGATGTCGGCCTGGGTGGCGATGCCTACGTGCACCGCGCCGAGGCGAGTGATGACCTGGGCTTCGTCGTCGTAACGGGCGTTGATCTGCGGGAAATCGCGCAGGGCGACAACCAGGGCGCGGACCAGAAATGGCAACAGCGTCAGCTTGCCACGGGTCGCACCGTGCTTTTCATTGAGGTGCGCGCGCAACTCTTCCACGGCGGTAACGTCGATTTCTTCCACATAGCTGAAATGGGCGGCGCGCTGGGTGGCGTCTGCATGCGCTGGGCGATCTTGCGGCGCATGCCGATCACCGGGATCTGTTCTTCGTCGTTACGCTGGGCGTAAGCGGCAGTCGCCGATGACTGGGCTTGCTGACCTTGGGCCAGATAGGTCTCGAGGTCTTCGTGCAACACGCGACCGGCTGGGCCGGTGCCCCGCACCAGACGCAGCTGGATGCCCAGGTCCAGTGCATGTTTGCGCACGGCCGGGGAGGCCAGCGGGCGTTCGCCGGCTTCGCGGGCCACCATCGGGCCTTGGCAAACGGCGGCTCGTGGCGCTGCAGCCGCGACTGGTTTGCTGGCCACCACGGCTTCTGCTTTCGGAGCCGCAACCGTAGCTTCTTTAACAGGTGCAGGCTGGGCCGACTCTTTAACGTTGCCCGCGCCTTCGACTTCAATGCTGATCAAGATGCTGCCCACCGCCATGACTTCGCCAGGCTGTCCGCCCAGCGCAATCACTTTGCCATGCACCGGGGACGGGATGTCGACCATCGCCTTGTCGGTCATGACATCGGCCAACACCTGATCTTCGACGACCATGTCGCCGACCTTGACGTGCCACACCGACAATTCAACTTCTGCAATGCCTTCGCCAATGTCCGGCATTTTAATAACGTGCGTGCCCATTCAGACCTCCATGACCCGTTTCAACGCCGCGCCCACTCGGGACGGCCCTGGGAAATACGCCCACTCTTGCGCGTGCGGGTAGGGGGTGTCCCAGCCGGTGACGCGCTCGATCGGCGCTTCCAGGTGGTGGAAGCAGTGCTCCTGCACCAGGGCCACCAGTTCGGCACCGAAACCGCAGGTGCGGGTCGCTTCGTGAACGATGACGCAACGTCCGGTTTTCTTCACCGACTTGACGATGGTGTCCAGGTCCAGAGGCCACAGGCTGCGCAGGTCGATGACTTCGGCGTCGATGCCGGTTTCTTCGGCGGCGACTTGCGAGACGTAGACGGTGGTGCCGTAGGTCAGGATGGTCACTTCCTTGCCCGGACGGGTGATGGCGGCGACGTCCAGCGGCACGGTGTAGTAACCGTCCGGCACTTGGGCGGCCGGGTGTTTCGACCACGGGGTCACAGGGCGATCGTGGTGACCGTCGAACGGGCCGTTGTACAGGCGCTTTGGCTCGAGAAAGATCACCGGGTCATCGTTTTCGATGGAGGCGATCAGCAGGCCCTTGGCGTCGTAAGGGTTTGACGGCATGACCGTGCGCAGGCCGCAGACCTGGGTGAACATCGCCTCGATGCTCTGGCTGTGGGTCTGGCCGCCATAGATGCCGCCGCCGCAAGGCATGCGCAGGGTCATCGGCGCGGTGAACTCGCCGGCCGAGCGATAACGCAGGCGGGCGGCTTCGGAAATGATCTGGTCCGAGGCCGGGTAGACGTAGTCGGCGAACTGGATCTCGGCCACCGGCCGCAAACCGTAGGCGCCCATGCCCACGGCGACGCCGACGATGCCGCTTTCAGAGATCGGCGCGTCGAACACCCGGGAGGTGCCGTACTTGGTCTGCAGGCCTTCGGTGCAACGGAACACACCGCCGAAGTAGCCCACGTCCTGGCCGAATACGACGACGTTGTCATCACGCTCAAGCATCACATCCATGGCCGAGCGCAGGGCCTGGATCATGGTCATGGTGGTCGTGGTCATGGCGGTATCCAACTGAATATTGCTGTTGTGATCGTTCATGTCAGATCCCCAACTCTTGACGCTGGCGCTTCAAGTGCTCCGGCATCTCTTTATAGACGTCTTCGAACATGGTCGCGGCGCTCGGGATCTGGCCGCCGGCGAGGGTGCCGTACTGCTCGGCCTGTTTCTGCGCGGCGATCACTTCGGCTTCCAGTTCGGCGCTGACGGCGAGGTGTTCCTCTTCGGACCACTGGCCGATTTTCACCAGGTGCTGCTTGAGGCGCGCGATCGGGTCGCCCAACGGGAAATAGCTCCAGTCGTCGGCGGGCCGGTATTTGGACGGATCATCGGAGGTCGAGTGCGGGCCGGCGCGGTAGGTGACCCATTCGATCATGGTCGGGCCGAGGTTGCGGCGCGCACGTTCGGCGGCCCAGGCGGAGGCGGCGTACACGGCGTAGAAGTCGTTGCCATCGACCCGCAGGGAGGCAATGCCACAGCCGACGCCACGACCGGCGAAGGTGGTGGCTTCACCACCGGCAATCGCCTGGAAGGTGGAGATCGCCCATTGGTTGTTGACCACGTTGAGGATCACCGGCGCCCGGTAGACGTGGGCGAAGGTGAGGGCGGTGTGGAAGTCCGATTCGGCGGTGGCGCCGTCGCCGATCCAGGCCGAGGCGATTTTGGTGTCGCCCTTGATCGCCGAGGCCATGCCCCAACCCACGCCTTGGATGAACTGGGTGGCGAGGTTGCCGGAAATGGTGAAGAACCCCGCGTCCTTGACCGAGTACATGATCGGCAACTGACGGCCCTTGAGCGGATCGCGCTCGTTGGACAGCAGTTGGCAGATCAGGTCCACCAGCGGCACATCCCGCGCCATCAGGATGCTTTGCTGGCGGTAGGTCGGAAAGCACATGTCGTCGATGTTCAAGGCCAGGGCCTGGCCGCTGCCGATGGCTTCTTCGCCGAGGCTCTGCATGTAGAACGACATTTTTTTCTGGCGCTGGGCGACGACCATGCGGTTGTCATAGATCCGCGTCTTGAGCATGGCGCGCATGCCCTTTACGCAGGATCTCCACCGGCACGCCTTCAGCCCACTCGCCAAGGGCATTGCCCTGGTCGTCGAGCACCCGGATCAGGCCCTTGGCCAGGTCCGCGGTTTCGGCGGGTTCAACATCGATTGGGGGTTTGCGCGCCAGACCGGCGTCGGTCAGACGCAGGTAGGAGAAGTCGGTTTTGCACCCTGGACGGCCCGAAGGTTCCGGAACGTGCAGGCGCAGCGGTTCGTACGCTTGGTTCATGGCTTCTACGCTCGATCTTGTGGATTTTCTTGTAGTGAGCTGACAGTCATTCTTCTGTCGGAGAATTCTTGTCCTACAACAATCATAGGCCGGACCCAGGAGAATATTTCTCTGTGTTTCATTGCGCTGGAAGCCATTTGAGGATAAAAAATCTGCATAAACATAAAATCACAGGTGTTTTTGTCTCATGCGCAAACTGGACCGTACCGATATCGGCATTTTGAACAGCCTTCAGGAGAATGCGCGGATCACCAACGCCGACCTCGCACGCTCGGTCAACCTGTCGCCGACCCCCTGTTTCAACCGGGTCAAGGCCATGGAGGAACTGGGGCTGATTCGCGAACAGGTCACCCTGCTGGATGCCGATCTGTTGGGGCTGCACGTGAATGTGTTCATTCATGTCAGCCTGGAGAAACAGGTGGAGGAGGCGCTGCAGCATTTCGAAGAGGCGATCTCGGATCGCCCGGAAGTCATGGAGTGCTACCTGATGGCCGGCGACCCGGACTACCTGATCCGGGTGCTGGTGCCAACCATTCAGTCGCTGGAGCGCTTCATGATGGACTTTTTGACCAAGGTGCCGGGGGTGGCGAATATACGGTCGAGCTTCGCGCTCAAGCAGGTGCGGTACAAGACGGCGCTGCCGTTGCCGGCCAACGGCCTGACCCTCGGCAATTGACCTGTAAACCGCCGGTTTATGCAACACCGCAACCCTGTAGGGGCTGGCTTGCCAGCGAACGCGCCCTCAAGTCTTGCAGCGCCCATGACGACGCCTTCGCCAGCAAGCCGGCTCTTACACAGGGTCAGAGTGTGTTCAGGGGGATTTTCAGGTAGGTGATGCCGTTGTCTTCTGCCGGCGGCAAATTCCCCGCACGCACATTCACCTGGATCGCCGGCAGCAACAGCGTCGGCATGCCCAACCCGGCGTCGCGCCGGTTGCGCATGGCGACGAACGCGGCTTCGTCGACGCCGTCGTGGACGTGGATATTGCTTTTACGTTGCTCGCCCACCGTCGTCATGCACCGCGGTTCACGGCCCCCGGTGGGGTAATCGTGGCACACGTAAAGACTGACGCCAGCGGGGAAGGCCAGCAGTTTGTGGATCGATGTGAACATCTGGCTGGCATTGCCACCGGGGAAGTCGCAACGGGCGGTACCGACGTCCGGCATGAACAGCGTATCGCCTACCAGGATCTGCTCGCCATCGACCAGATAGGCCATGTCCGCCGGCGTGTGGCCGGGCACATGCAGGGCCGTGGCCTTGAGGTTGCCGATCATGAACGACTCGTCCGGCGCGAACAGGTGATCGAACTGCGAACCGTCGACGGCAAATTCGGGCTCAAGGTTGAACAGGGTCTTGAACACGTCCTGCACCTTGCCGATGGACTGACCGATCGCGATCTTGCCGCCCAGTTGCCGGCGCAGGTAGGGCGCGGCGGACAGATGATCGGCGTGGGCGTGGGTTTCCAGCAACCATTGCACCTGCAAGCGATGCTGGCGGACAAAAGCGATGAGCCGGTCAGCCTGAGTGGTCGCGGTGCGCCCGGCGGCGGGGTCGTAGTCGAGCACCGGATCGACGATCGCGCATTGACTGCCATCGGCTTCGTAGATGACGTAGCTGTAGGTGGACGAAGCGGGGTCGAGGAAAGCTTCAATCAAGGCGGACATGGTGGCTTATTTTCGGGGGGACAGACCATGAGGGTAGTTTCATTTTCCCCGGGTTGACCACCCCCCTATCAATTCTGTTAATGAAAAAACCTGTACGGGCTCTATCCTGTCACTCAATCGATACCGGGCGTTCCCGGCTTTTTTTTCGCGGATCATGAGTGTTTTATGTTGCTGGCAGGTTTTTTTGGCGTGGTGATGGGCCTGGTCCTTGGATTGACCGGTGCCGGTGGCGGGATTCTTGCGGTGCCGGCCCTGGTGCTGGGGTTGGGGCTGACCATGACCCAGGCGGCACCGATCGCGCTGTTTGCGGTGGGCAGCGCGGCGGCGGTCGGGGCCATCGATGGTTTGCGTCACGGTCTGGTGCGCTACCGCGCGGCGCTGTTGATCGCCTTGTTGGGGGCGATTTTTTCGCCGGTGGGCATCTTCTTCGCCCATCAGTTGCCGGAAAAGATCCTGATGATCCTGTTCAGCCTGCTGATGGTGATGGTCGCCTGGCGCATGCTGCGCCGTGAGCGCCGGGAGCCAGGACCGAGCGACCATGGCCACGCCAACTGGGGCCAGAAGAACTGCATGCTCGATCAGCAGACCGGGCGCTTTTCATGGACCGCCAAATGCACCGCGACCCTGGCGGCACTCGGTGCGGTGACCGGGGTAGTCTCCGGGCTGCTCGGGGTGGGCGGCGGTTTCCTGATCGTCCCGGCCTTCAAGCAACTGACCGACGTGCAGATGCGCGGGATCGTCGCCACCTCCCTGATGGTGATCAGCCTGATCTCGGCGATCGGCGTCATCGGCGCGTTTCACGCCGGGGTGCGCATCGACGGTGTGGGCGTGGTGTTCATTGTCGCGAGCATCGTCGGCATGGTCATCGGCCGCGCGCTGCGCGCGCGCGCACCGGCCCGGGTCTTGCAGATCGGCTTCGCCAGCATCTGCGTGGTGGTCGCCGCCTACATGCTCTACAGAGCGGGCGCCTAGCGGGTACCGGTGCCTGTGGATGCCAGTCGCATCCACAGGCGTACACCCTAAGTGGCGAGCCTTGCCCGCGGGTGGTCTTACATCGTATTCGCCGCGCGCTACCCGCCACTCCAAAGCAGCTGAAAACCAGCGCCAAGGCAGCGTATGCCGCCGCCGGTCCGCTTTCGATAATCGCCTCCGACATCAAGTCCCCCGTTGCGGAGCGCGCCATGCACAACAATAAGAACTTCAAGCATCGTTATTTGCCTGCCTTTTTCGCCAGCCTGTCGACCCTCGGTTTGAGTGGCATGGCCGAGGCCGAGATCATGCTGTACGACAAGGACCAGACCACGTTTTCCACCGATGGCTACGTCAACGCCTTCTACGTCAACAGCGATGTCGACCGTGCCGGCGAGCAGTACGACCGTCGGCAGTCGCGGGTCAAGATGGGCTTTCTGCCCAACTACCTGGGTTTCAACATGGGCAAGCAGGTCGATGACCTCAAGCTCGGCGCCCGTGCCTCGTTCTGGGTGACCATCAACGACAGCGAAACCAACGGCACCGACACCGCCATCGATGTGCGGCAGTTCTACGGCACGGTGGCGAACCCGCAATGGGGCGAAGTGCTGATCGGCAAGGACTTCGGCCTGTTTGCCCGTTCCAACATCCTGCTCGATGAATTGCTCGCCGGTTATGGCCAGGTCAGCGATACCCTGGGATTGGTGGACGGTGGCGGCGTGTCGTTCGGCAATATCGGCACCGGTTACCCGTATCCGTTCCCCACTTCGCAGATCACCTACCGCACGCCGGTGATGGACGGCCTGCGGGTGGCGGTCGGGATCATGGACCCGGTGGACACCAATGACAGCAGCCCGACGGGCAAGGCGTACCAGGAGAACCCGCGCACCGAGAGCGAGATCACTTATCAGTTCGACCTCGCGGGGGCGAAGATCTACAGCTGGGTCAACGGCAGCTACCAGACTTCGGACAACACCGATTCCAGCGTCGAATCGATCACTTCCAAAGGCGTCGGCTACGGCGTGCAGGCGAAAATGGGCGGCTTGTCGCTGACCGGGTCCGGCTTCCAGGCCAAGGGCATCAACCCGTTCTTCACCAACAACGCCGGCGAGCCGACCCTGCGCAATGTCGACAGCGACGGCTACCTGCTGCAGGGTTCGTACAAACTGGGCAAGAATCGCCTGGCCTTGTCGTATGGCAAGACCAACGATGACGGCAATGGCGTGGTCGGCAGCGGCGCGGATTACGAGACCCGCGGGGTTGCGCTGTTCCATGACGTCAATGACAACCTGAAATTGGTGGCCGAGTACAACCAGTTCGAAATCAACGGGCATGACACCAGTGCGCAGAATGAAGACACCGACACCTTTGCGGTGGGGGCGGTGTTGACCTGGTAACGCCGGAACCGGCATCACGCAGGTCCCCTGTAGGAGCTGGCTTGCCAGCGAAGACGGTGTGTCAGTCAACAAAGATGTTGAATGTTAAGCCGCTCTCGCTGCAAGCCAGCTCCTACGGATCTGCAGTGTCTTGCAGACCCGGTCTCATCCCATCGAACCGCCTACCCGCTACCCAAGTAGCATAGGTCGCCCCCCACAGCCTTCGTACACTCATCCCTCATACACACGCACCTGCGGGAGGCGACGATGCAGCAGGTCCAGAGTGAAGGTGTGGTCAGTGCCATGTCCCAGGCCACCGATGCGGGGCAGGTGGCGCAAGAGTTGGCGCGGCAGTTGTTGCATCCGCACCTGGGCTTCGTGTTGTTCTTCTGCTCCGCCGAGTACGACTTGCAGGCGCTGGGCCAGGCCTTGCAGCAAAGCTTCGGCGGCATCCGCCTGGTGGGCTGCACCAGCGCCGGGGAAATCACCCCCCTGGGTTATGGTCGCAATTGCGTGACCGCGGTGGGCTTCGATCATCGGCATTTCTCCATCGACGCCGAACTGATCTGCGAGATGGAACGCTTCAGCCTGATCGACGCCCAGCAGATGGTCGAGCGCCTGGTCAGTGGCTGTCGCAGCAATACCCTGGCGCCGATCAAGGGCAACAGCTTTGCCCTGACCCTGCTCGATGGCCTGTCCAGCCGCGAAGAAATGGTCCTCGCCGCCTTGAGCGCGGCGTTGGGCGACATCCCGCATTTCGGTGGTTCGGCCGGTGATGACAACTACCTGACCCACACCCACGTCTATTTCAATGGCGAGTTTCACAGCGGCGCGGCGGTGGTGGTGCTGGTCAACACCTGGCTCGATTTCGAGGTCTTCACGACCCACCACATCCTGCCCCGGGCGGAAAAACTGGTGGTCACCGGGGCCGACAGCGGCTCGCGCCGGGTGTTCGAACTCAATGCCGAACCCGCCGCCGAGGAGTACGCCCGGCACATTGGCGTGCCGGTGGCCGACCTCGATCACCGGATTTTCGCCGCGCACCCGCTGGCGGTGCGGATCAACGATCAGTATTACGTGCGGGCGATCCAGCAGGTGCATCCGGACCTGAGCCTGAGTTTCTACTGCGCGGTGGAAAACGGCATCGTCCTCACGGTCATGACCCCGGGCCCGATGCTGCCCAATCTGCAACACCTGTTCGAGGGCTTGCAGGAACGTCTCGGCGAGCTGTTGCTGACCATCGGCTGCGACTGTTTTCTCAGGCGCCTGGAGCTGGAAGACGGCGGGCACCTGGAGCAGATCGGTGGTTTTTTGCGTGACCAGCGGGTGATGGGTTTCAACACCTACGGAGAACAGTTCAATGGCATGCATATCAACCAGACCTTCACCGGGGTTGCCATTGCCCGAGGCCGGTCCCCTGGACAGCGCTGAGCTGCAGGCCGAACTCGCCAGCCTGCGCCACGACAATCACAAACTGCAGCGGATCAACAGTGCGCTGATCGAACGGATCGAGTCCGGCATCACCCGCGGCAACGACCCGTACGCGGCGTTCCAGCATTCGGTGGTGCTGGCCGAACATGGCGCGAGCGCACCGACACCTTGAACCAGGCCATGGCCGAACTCAAGTCGGGCAATCACTTGCTCAGCGAAGCGCGCCTGCGGGCGGAAACCGCGCATCGGCATCTGATCGATGCCATCGAGAGTATCTCCGACGCCTTCGTGCTGTTCGATGCCGAGCAGCGGATCGTCCTGTTCAACAGCCGCTTCAAGGCGTTCTGGGGCCACAGCCGGGTGCGGATCAACGCCGGGATGCGCCTGGCCGAGGTCAAGCGGCTGATGTCCGCCACCGGGCTGTTCACCGAAGAGCCCCGGGGGCATGCCGACGAGAACCTGCTCTATCGCCTGCAGGACGGCCGTTGGTCTGCAAGTCAGCGAACGGCGACCCAGGAAGGCGGACGGGTGATCCTGTTCACCGACATTACCGACGTCAAACTCAGCGAGACCGTGCGCCGCGAACAAGCCGTGGCGCAAAAATCCCATTTGCTGCAACGGGCGGTCGACAACCTGTCCCAGGGCGTGGCCATGGTCAACGCCGAGGGCATCCTCGAACTGTGGAACCGGCGCTTCCTCGAACTGAGCGGCCTGGCCCCGGTGGCGGCCCATCGGCCGTTCGCCGAAGGTGATTGCCGTCAGCGAGCTGAACCTGCTGACCCCGGCCAGCCGCGATGGCAACGGGCGGCCGGTGCAGGAATGCGAGCAGCGCCTTGATGATGGCCGGGTCCTGGAAATCCGCACCCATCCGTTGCCCACCGGTGGCTTCGTCAACACCTTCACCGACATCACCGAGCGCTACCAGCACGCCGAGGCCCTCAGTGAAAGCGAGCGCTGGATCCGCCTGATCACCGACCATGTACCGGCGTTGATCGCTTACCTCAATGCCGACCTGGTGTACGAGTTCACCAACAAGGTCTACGAAGAATGGTACTGCTGGCCCCGGGGCGTGATGCTAGGCCAGAGCCTGCGCGAAGTGCACAGCGAGCAGCATTACCAACGCCTGGAAGCCTACGTGGCCCGGGCGCTGGCCGGCGAGAGCGTGACCTTCGAATTTGCCGAAATCAACATCAACAATCAGGAGCGCTACATGCTGCGCTCCTACGTGCCCAATCGCCTGGCCAGCGGCGAAGTGGTGGGGATCTTCGTGCTGATCCGCGACATCACCGAACGCCGGCGCACGGCCGAGGCCTTGCACCAGGCTTATCAGAACCTTGAGTTGCGGGTGCGCGAACGCACGGCGGAATTGACCACCCTCAATGATCAGTTGCTGCGGGAAATCGACGAGCGTCGGCGGGTGGAATCACGCCTGCGCGAGGCCAAGCTCGACGCCGAGCAGGCCAATCTGTCGAAGACCAAGTTTCTCGCTGCCGTCAGCCACGACCTGTTGCAACCGTTGAATGCCGCCCGGCTGTTTACCAGTGCGCTGCTGGAACGCCGTGATCCGGTAGCCAATGCGGTGCTGGTGCGCAATGTCAGCAATTCCCTGGAAGACGTGGAAAACCTGTTGTGTACCCTGGTGGACATTTCCAAGCTGGATGCCGGGGTCATCAAGGCCGACATTGCGCCGTTCGCCCTGAGCGAGCTGCTGGACACCCTCGCGGCCGAGTACACCCAGGTTGCCCTTAGTGAAGGCCTGGAGTTGCATTTCATCGGGTGTTCGGCGCTGGTGCGCAGCGACATCCAACTGCTGGCGCGGATCCTGCGCAATCTGCTGAGCAATGCGATTCGCTACACCTACAGTGGTCGGGTGGTGCTCGGTTGCCGGCGTCATCATCAACGGTTGTCGATCGAGGTCTGGGACAGCGGCATGGGCATTGCGGAGAATCGACTGGAGGAGATTTTCCAGGAGTTCAAGCGCGGCGATGTGCAGCGTCCGGACCAGGATCGCGGCCTGGGCCTGGGGCTGGCAATTGTCGAGAAGATTGCCGGGATTCTCGGGCACCGGATTCACGTGCGTTCCTGGCCGGGCAAGGGCTCGATGTTCTCCGTGGAAGTGCCGTTGAGCGCCACGGCGCCCAAGGCGTTGCCGAGCCTGCTGATGAGCGAGCCGATGCTGGAACGTTTGCGCGGGGCGCGGGTGTGGGTGCTGGACAACGACGCGGCCATTTGCGCCGGCATGCGCACCTTGCTGGAAGGCTGGGGGTGCCTGGTGGTGACGGCGCTGTCGGAACAGGATCTGGCGCGGCAGGTGGACAACTATCATGCCGAAGCGGATCTGCTGATTGCCGACTATCACCTGGATGACGACAAGAACGGTGTCGATGCCGTGGCCCGGATCAACGCCCGGCGTGCTTCAGCGATTCCGGCGATGATGATCACCGCCAACTACAGCAACGAACTCAAGCAGCAGATCCGTGAACTGGGGCATACCCTGATGCACAAGCCGGTGCGGCCGATGAAGCTCAAGACGGCGATGAGTCATTTGCTCGGCAGGCCTTGAGGCTTGTGGTGTCTGTGCGGGCCTCTTCGCGAGCAAGCCCGCTCCCACATGAGATCTCCAGTGAACACAAATTTTGTGACCACCCGAGATTAAATGTGGGAGCGGGCTTGCTCGCGAAAGGGCCGACTCGGTCTTCCGGTTGCCCCGATGTTCAGCGCCGCAGGTAAGACCCGAAATCAATATCCCCGGCACTCAAAATCGCCTGCACCCGATTATGCACATTGAGTTTGCGCAGAATCGCCGAGACATGGGCCTTGACCGTGGTTTCGGCGATTTCCAGGGTGTAGGCGATCTGCTTGTTCGACTCACCCTTGGTCATGCGCTCCAGCACCAGCAGTTGCTTGCGGGTCAGGGCCTGGAGCAGTTCCGGCGGAAAGCTCGGGGTATCGTTCATCCGGCGATGGGTAGCGCTTTTTTGCGTGCGGATGATGTCCGGCGGCAGGTACACGTTGCCGTTGAGGATCTGCTGGATGGCCTCGGTCATCTGCACCCGTGGCGAGGACTTGGTGATGAACCCCACCGCGCCATAGGTGATGGCCTGCAGCACGATCTGTTTGTCCTGCTCGGCGGAGACGATCACCACCGGAATGGTCGGCGCCTCGTTGCGCAGGTTGATCAGGCCGTTGAGCCCGTGCATGCCGGGCATGTTCAGGTCGAGCAGGATCAGGTCCAGGTCGTCGTGGTCCTGGGTCAGCGCCAGGGCGCTGTCGAGGTCGGCGGTTTCCATCACCTCGGTGCCCGGGAAACCATCGCTGATGACGTTATGAATGGCTTCGCGAAACAGCGGGTGATCGTCGGCAATCAGAATTTTGTACATAGCCTTTCACCTCGTTATTTTGATTAGGGTGGGGCAACAACACGCAAGCGTAAAGATCAGGGAAAAGGCTCGGGTTGGGCCGGTGTCACGGGCAGGTTCGCCGCTTGCCAGGCGTCCAGGCCATCGCGGTACCAATACAGTGTCTTATAGCCCATGGCGGCGGCGCGCCTGACCGCGTTCCAGCTCAGCCAGCAATCGGAGCGGCAGTAGAAGACCAGCGGTCGCGCAGAATCGCCTGCGGTCAATGTATTCAGGTTACGCGCAAAATAGTCCTGCCAGGCGGGTGGCAGATCACCGTCACCGGTATTGGCCAGCCAATGGCTGCCGGGCAGGTTCTCGTGCGGCTGGTCTTCGATGAAACGGCCTTGCAGCCATTGGCGGCGGTAGACGTCGATCAGCAGCGGACGCGGCGTTTGGCTGAGCAGGGTTTGCAGGGCCGGCGTATCGGTGACGGACGCGCCCGGCAGTTGATTCGGGGTCGGGCTGCGGTAGAGACCGATGCGATAGCCGTCGGCGGAGAACAGCGGGGTGTCGGCCTGGGCGACGCCCAGCAACAGGCTCAGGGACAGCACGGCGAGAGAAGGGCGCAGCAGAACACGTCGGGCACGCGGCATGGGGTTCAATCCTTATAATTATGAACCCATTACATGCCAGTCGCGGTGCGATTGGAATGCGACGATAGACAGGTAAAGCAGTACTAAAGTAGTAATTTTCACTGCTGTGCTCAACGTAGCCCCCCTGTAGGAGCTGGCTTGCCAGCGAAGGAGGCTTAACATCCAACATCTTTGGACTGACACACCGCCTTCGCTGG